>CAXTDP010000411.1:0-5606 GCA_964242295.1 uncultured Acetobacteraceae bacterium
TCACGCACAGTTCTACGAGAGGCCGGAGGTGCAATCCCTCCGGCCTACTCACCACAGCATCGTGCTGTCGCGGGCGTTGCAGGCGCGGGGCGTGGACCTGATCGACTGCTCGTCCGGCGGCATCCGGGCGGAGAACTCCATCATGGACTTCGCCAAGACCCGGACGAAGCTGAAGCGCGGCCACCAGGTTCCCTATGCGGAGGCGATCCGCCAGCAGACCGGCATCCCCACCATGGCGGTCGGCGTGATCCTGGACGGTCCCCAGGCCGAGGCCATCCTGCAGGCGGGTCGGGCGGACTTGATCGCGGTCGGCCGCGAGGTGCTGACTGATCCGCACTGGGCACTGCATGCGGCACAGGCCCTTGGCGTGGCCCCGGCGTGGCAAGCCTGGCCACCCTCCTACGGCTGGTGGCTGGAACTGCGGGAGCGGATCGGGGTGGAGGCGTGACGGTCGCGCAACCCTACTGGTGGGACGCCGCCCCGCCCGCCAGCTTGCCGCGGCAGGACGTGGCCCCCGTGTCTGACGTGGCCATCGTCGGCGCCGGCTATACCGGGCTTTCCGCCGCCATCACCCTGGCACGCGCCGGGCGTAGCGTGCAGGTGTTCGACAAGCAGCGGCCCGGTGAAGGCGCCTCCACCCGCAACGGCGGCATCACCAGCGGCAACCTCCGTCCGAGCCAGGCGCAACTGGTTAGCCGCTTCGGCCAGGTGCGGGCGGACGCGATACTCGCGGAAAGCAAGGCGGCGCGTGAGGACCTGTATCGCTTCATCGCCGAGGAGAAGCTGGACTGCGACTTCAAGCTGGTCGGGCGCTTCACCGGGGCGGCGACCCCCACGGCCTATGAGACCGGTGCACGGGAAGCCGACCGCCTTTCCGGCGCGCTGGGGATCGAGGCCTATGCCGTGCCCCGGGCCGAGCAGCGCAACTGGTTGGGAACGGACTACTACTATGGCGGCTACGTCCGCATGGACATCGGCGGTATCCACCCGGCCAAGCTGCATGCCGAGATGCTCAGGCTGGCGCTTGCGGCCGGCGTGAGCGTGCATGGCGAGACGGCGGTGACCGGCATCGCGGTGGACGGCGACGGCTACACGGTGAACACCGCCCGGGGTGCCACGCGGGCGTCCCACGTGATCGCCGGGCCGAACGGCTACACCGACGCGTCCGACAAGTGGCTGCGCCGCCGCATGGTCCCGGTCCGCAGCCGCATCATCGCCACGGCGCCGATCTCGCCCAACCTGATGGCGACCCTGATGCCGCGGGCCATGATGCTGAGCGACTCCCGCAAGAACCACTTCTATTACCGCCCTTCGCCGGACGGCACGCGCATCCTATTCGGCGGACGGGACGGCACCATCGCCGGTGACCCGGCCTGGCCCACCACCATGCTGCGCGACACGCTGGTCGGCCTGTTTCCGGAGCTGTCCGAGACGGAGATCACCCATAGCTGGTTCGGCCAGGTGGCGATGAACCGCGACATGGTGCCCCGCATCTTCTGCCGCCGCGGGGTGCGCTATGCCGCCGGGTATTGCGGGTCGGGGACGGTGTGGGCGCGCTGGGCGGGACAGAAGGCCGCGTTCCAGGTGCTGGGCGAGGATGCCGGGCAGTCCGCATTGGATTTCAGGCCGCCGGCCGCCGTTCCGTTCTTCAACGGCACCCCGTGGTTCATGCCCGGCGTGTTCGCCTGGATGACGCTGCAGGACCGCGTCACCGCCGGGCAACGCGCCAAGCTCGCTGCCAAGGCCGGGCTCGCTGCCAACGATTGATAAGGACGTTGCTATGACGAACGGCAAGCTGCTGCTGACCTGCGCCGATTATGTCCGCATCGCGCCGTTGCTCGGCGGCGGCGTCCGCATGGAGGGCGGCGACATGGCCCTGCGATTGAGCGAACCCGGCGCGTGGCCCAGCCGCGCCGCCATCATGGGGCAGGCGATCAACGACCCGGCAGTGGATGGGGGCGAGGCGTCCATGGGCATCCACCTTCGCCGCATGGACCACGGCGACCGCTCGTTTGTCGCCTTGCCGGTCTTCGTGCTGCGCAACTTCACCGCGCGCGACCTTTACGTCCGCAAGGGCTCGCCGATCACCACGGTGGCCGACCTCAAGGGCAAGCGGGTCGGCATGTATAGTTGGACGGCCAGCGGCTCCATCTGGTATCGCCATTTCCTTGCCTGGGCCGGGCTGGACCCGCTGGCGCTGCAATGGTGCATCGGCGAGATTGACGGCGCCTACGCCCCTCGGATGGATGCGGATCTGCCTGCCGGCATCACCCGTCCGCCATCGGGCCGGTCGCTGGCGGCGATGCTGGTAGATGGCGAGTTGGATGCGATCTACAGCCCGTCCCGGCCCTTGCGCTATGACCCGTCATTGGGCCCCATCGTGCGGCTGCTTCCGGACTACCGTCCAGTTGAGGTGCAATACTTCAAAGACACCGGTGTCCTGCCCCCGCAACACCTGATGGTGCTGCGGCGCGATGTGTGGCAGGCAGACAAGAGCCTTGCGCGCCGGGTGACCGAGGCTTTCATCCGCTGCGAGACGGCGTTCTGCGCCTCGGTGCGCGGTTTCCCATATGCCTCGCCGTGGTTCGAGGAGGAGTTGGACAAAGCGGCCGACACCGTTGGGCCAGACGCGTATGGGCACGGCTTGGAAGAAAACCGTTCCACGATGCAACAGTTCTGCGCCATGGCGCACCAGCTCGGCCTGACATCGCGGGAAATCCCGGTGGACGAGTATTTTGCGGAGTATCTCCAGTCCTAGCCAAAATGCAGCAGCCGATGCTGGCGGGATCGGCCTCATGGAGGTAGCGCGCCACGCCCACTAAAATCGCGTCAACACGGTCCTCGTGTTGGGCATGCCATCACGTCCGCAGGTTCTCCCGCAAGGTCGTCGCCGTGTAGTCACCGCGAAAGATGCCGCGGCGCTGCAGGGCTGGGATCACCGATCGGGAGAACTGTTCGAACATCCCCGGGAACGTCGTGGGCGTGAGGATGAACCCGTCACAGGCCCTGGACTCGAACAGATCCTGCATCGTATCGGCAACGCTTTCCGCCGTGCCGACAAGCTGCGGCGCCATCACGCTCGTGCCGTAGCGCAGGGCGGCTTGACGCAGGGTGAGACCTTCGGCCTGGCTCCCTTGCATCAGGACGTCCAGGCCGCCGCTTACCGTCGTGTCCCGCGCGATCAGCTCAAGCGGCTGGTCAAGCGGGAACCCCGACAGATCAATGCCCAAATGGCACGACGTGATCGCGAGCGCGAGTTCCGGATCAACCAGTCCGTCGAGCACGTCGCGACGTTCCTCCGCCATGGTCTGCGTGTCGCCAAGGATGACATCCAACGAGGGCAGGATCACGCAGTCCGCAGGGTCACGGCCGGCAGCCAGCATCCGCGCGTGCATATCGGCGCGGAATGCCTGCATGTCGGACTTCTGGTGCTGGAACGTGAAGATGACCTCGGCAAACCGGGCGGCAAAGGCGCGGCCGCGTGGCGATGAGCCCGCTTGCATGATCACCGGGTGACCCTGCGGGCAGCGTGGGGTCGGCAACGGGCCGCGCGTCTGCACGTGCTTGCCCGCGTAGTTCGCGTAACGCACCTTGGCCGGATCGGCAAAGGCGCCACTCGCCTTGTCCAGCAGCAACGCATCGTGGTCCCAGCCATCCCACAAGGCCAGGCAGGCCTCGACCGACTCCTCCGCCCGGTCATAGCGGGTGTTGCGGTCGGGAATGCCGGCCATGCCGAAGTTCCGCGCCTCCATGTCGGAGGCGGACGTCACCACGTTCCAGGCAATCCGCCCGGCGCTGAGATGGTCGAGCGAGCCGAGCATCCGCGCGATATGGAATGGATGGTAAAAGCTGGTGGACAGGGTGACGCCCAGCCCGAGCCGGCTGGTGGCCCGAGCGACGTAGGGCAACACCATGAGCGGATCGAGCAGGTTGAGCTGGCCACCCCGGCCCAGGATCGCGTCGAACTTGCCCTGGAACGTGTCATACACGCCGGCCAGGTCCTCGAAGAAGCAGGCGTCGAACAAGCCGGCTTCCAACACGCGGCCGATATGCTCGTAGCGTTCGGGTTTCAGGATATCGCCCAGCGGTGCCTCCGGATGCCGCCAGCCGCCATGATGGTGGAAGGTAGGGCCGGTCTTGAGGAAGGCGACTAGATGCATGTTCCGGCGGGGCATAGGAGCGTCCTCGGTTCGGCCCGGCGTCACGCAATGCATGTGCCAGGCCGGCCGGTGCATCAGGCCATGCGAGACACTGCTCGCCGGCCGACCGACATGCCGGTTGTGGGTCGGCCTTCTACTCAGCAATCCCCGATGCAGGATTTAGGTGTTGAGCCAATCCCATTGGCTCCCGGCCAGCAGTTCTAAGTAGGCTGCCTGCGAGGGTATCACCTTCGGCCATGCTGTAGCGCACGTCGCCACGCCGCGCGTCAGGAAACGGCGCGCAAGCCGAGCGCACGCCAGCAACAAAGGTGTCCAGAAGCTCCATCCAGAGCTTGAACCACACCACCCGGCACAGCGGAACCCACAACCGGCAGCAGCCACTTAGAAACGCTGCACAGTGATGGACGGGCTTGCTCAATCCAAGGTGGAAATAAAATCCGCCTTTTCGAACCTCGCCAACCCTATCACCCCTTCGGCACGAACCGATACGGACTATCCGCCGCCAGCATCGGGTCCAACGCCAGCCGGTGCTCCAATGGCGGGAATGCCCGGCTCCGGCAGCCCTCGCGGTCGCACAGCCTGCACGACAGCCCGATCCCCACCACCGCCCGCTCCAGGTCAATCCCGTCCGCATAGACCAGCGCGTCCGCGTGCCCGACCTCACAGCCCATGGCGACCACGTGCGTCGGCGCTGGCTCGCCCCAACGGGTCGCCCGGCCCACCACGCAGCGCGCGAAGCACAAGAACGCCGCGCCGTCCGGCAGCGCCGCCACCTGCACCTGCAGCACCCCTGGCGACGCAAACGCCGCATGCACGACCCAGCGCGGGCACGACCCGCCATACCGTGCGAACGGGAACCCGGCGGCCGAGAACCGTTTGCTCACGTTCCCCGCGGGGTCCACCCGCAGGAAGAAGAACGGCACCCCCCGCGCTCCAGGCCGCTGCAGCGACGACAAACGGTGGCACGCCTGCTCGTAGCTGACGCCGAACCGCGCCGCGAGCGCGTCCACGTCGTGCCGCACCGCCGCCGCCGCCGCCAGGAACCGGTCATACCGCATCAGCAGCGCCGCCGCAGCGTAGTTCAGCAATCCCAGCCGGATCAGCGACCCGGACTCCGGCGTGGTCGGCGCAATCGCCGCAACCTCCGCCTCCACGGCATCCCGCGCTTCCAGCAGCAGGAGTTGGAACGCCAGGTGGAAGCCGCGGCTTTCCCGCGGCAACTGCTCGGACAGCGACAGCGCCCGCGCCGCCGGGTCATAGCGCCGCAGCGCCCCGTCCAGCGGACCCACCCGCACCGACACGCCATGCACCCGGCGCAAGCGGTCGGCGATGGCATGGTTCAGCTCCGCCGGCTCCGGTGGCAGCTCGTCGCCGATGCGTTCCGCCGCCGCCTCCATGGTGGGAAAGTGGTTGGAGCGGTCGTGGAAGGCGTCTCGGGTTTCCTCA
>CAXTDP010000412.1:0-5590 GCA_964242295.1 uncultured Acetobacteraceae bacterium
CCACCCGGTTTAACAGTTCATCGTGAACTCCTTTCCGTGTGCGTCTGCAGCACACCCTCGATGCGTCCAGCGGCCGGACTGGCCAGGACCTCCGGCAGGGACCCGCCGGCGATGGCGTCGGCCAACATGTCCGCGAACACGCCGGATGCCGCCAGCGTCGCCGGCGAGCCATGGGTGGTGCGGGTCTGCAACGCGGCAACCCGTTGCAGCACCTCCCGATCCCGCCAGTGCCGGATGGCTACGGGCGCGAGCCGCATCAGCGCGCCGTTGCCGGATGCGGCCGGATCGGCCGAGCCTGCCAACAGGCTGCCTGTGCGCCTGAACCGCTCCAGGGCAACGCGGGTCGCGTTGCCGATGTCGAAGCAAGTGCCGGTGCAGGAATAAGCGCCGGTGTCGCGCCAGTCGAGGAAGCGCCGCATCAGGTCGGTCGGGTCCAGGCCCGGCGCCAGGGCCAGGCTGTCGGCCAGCGCCAACGCCATGGCGGTGTCATCCGTCCACTGGCCGCGTGCCAGGTGGTGTGGTCCGCCCTTGGTCATGTCGTCCAGGACGGCGAAGCGCGGCTTGGGGGAGAACTCGAGGGCTGCACCCACCGCGTCGCCCACGGCAAGGCCGAGCAGGGCGCCCACGGCCCGGTCGCGTGCGGCGTTCCGGTCATGGCCGGGTGGGATTGGGAGGGCAGCATGTCCCACCGCGACCCACCTTTCCTGCGGCCCGGTCTCGATGGCGTCGGGGCGTACGGCGCGGATGGCCCGGATCGCGTCGCCTGGCGCCATGCCGCCCTCGACCAGCAGCCGGGCGCTGATCGTGCCGGCACGACCCAGCCCGCCCTTGCAGTGGATCAGCACCCGGCCGCCGCAGGCCAGCAAGGTGCGCAGCATGAGGGAGCGGGCGGGCCAAGCCGCCTCGAACGCTGCATCCGGCACGCTATAGTCCTGGATGGGCCAGTGGTGCCATTCCATGTGCCGGCACCGCACCTCCGCACCCAGGGTGGTGATGCCCAGGCTGTCCAGCTCGTGCGGCTCGACCAGGGTGACGACTACGGCAGCGTTCCAGGCGGCGATGACGTCGAGGTCGGCTTTGAGGTCGCGCAGGTGCGCGCCGGTCAGGCCGCCCGGTTGCTGCTTGCCGGGCGCGAATGTGATGCCGATCCGGCCGCCGGCCGAGCCTACGGCGATCTCGGCAATGCGCAGGGGGTTGTTGTTGCTGGTCAAAGGCATGCGGGCCATTGCGGTCCTCGGGGGTTGGTTGATGGCGCACACTACCCAGCCCTAGCCTGGCCGGGAGCGGCTGTCGGAATTGTCCGGGCAGGCGAGGGAACAGGAACGGGGCGGCGGGTGAGCGGAAGGTATGTCGGCGTCTACTGGACGCTGCCGGTGAACTGGGCCGGGTTCCGGGACCTGCCGCCGGACGTGGATGCGGCGGCGGCGGCCAGCCGGACCATACGCTACCAGCGCGAGCGAGTGCGGGGCTGGGTGCGCGAACACGGGGGTGAGTTGCTGGGCGAGATCGCTTTCATGGACACTCGTACCGATCGGGCGACCGATGCGGTTCGCGAGGTGCTGCGGCGGGTGGCGCCAGCTTATGCCGGGAGGGGCGCCCCCCTGCTGGCCGTGCAGTTTCATGAGAGCCACCACTGGCGGCACAACCCGTTTCTGTACGAGGCGGCGCAAGAGCTTGGACTGAAGGTGATCGGCCTGTCGCCCGATCCGATCACCATCGGCGCTGACGTATTCGACCCGGCCCGGCACTTTGCCGCATGGCGAAAGGAGGACGGCAGCGCCATGGCCCAGCTGCGCCTGAACGCGCATGAGGGCCTGCAAGCGGCGCTGGCCGAGGTGCCTGATGGGAACGGGCGATGGCAGGCAGTCGCTGACCTGCTGAATGGACGCGGCGTTCGGACGATCCGTGGCGGCACTTGGACGGCGACAAACATTCGCAAATTGGCGAAGCGGCTGGGCCTCTAAGGCTGATCGTGCCGCTTGCAAAATGCAGGTGGACAACTGGGGCAGGCGGCCGGAAGGAGGTCCGTCCGCGCGAAGTCCTCGCCTTTGAACAGCAGCGGCGAGACGCGCAGACGTGCAAGGGCGGAGGCGGCGCGGTCGCCCAGGTTGAGCGCCCCCGTGTGCCGTCCCTTGCCGAAGCCCAGCAGCGCCTCTCGCGCCAGCCTCGCCTGGCCTGCATTCTGCGCGATCACTGTCAGACCGAGGACTGATCTTCGTTTGCCGGTCATCTCTGACCTACGACGGGACCGACTTGCCTCTGTTGCTAGGCTGCACGGCACCGCCGATCCACGAGACCAATGTCGCGGCGGCTCGCTCCACCGGACGATTGCTCGTGAGGTTCGGGACTACCGTCGGCTGATCGAGCGCCACGAGGATGTAGCGGCTACTTGATGTGATACCAACTGCCGAAAGTTCTGACCTGTCGGCACACGGCGCCTTGCAGGACGCGAGCAGCGAGGCACAGGTCAAGACTTTCGGCAGTTGGTATGACGTCCGCAACGAATTTGAGCGCCTCATCGAAGCCGACCAGCACCGGCGGATACCAGCGGATCTGCGCGTCGTCGCTGAAGGTCACCGCACAGATGGCACCCGGAGCTTTGGCATTCCCGGCCCATGCGCTGTCAAAGCCGATGAAGGTTTCCATACCGCGAGGGTGCCGGAACTTTCGAGAGCATGTCGAGTACGGCGGATGCCATTTTCAATAAACAAAATAGCGGAGGGAAGCATGAAGGAGTGTTGTTATCGCGCGTAGCGGAGTGAGCTGAGGCTCTTTCGGGCGAGGACGCGGCGATGCGTTCAGGGTTTCGGCCTCCCGCGTCTAAATGTGAATCGGTACGGGACCTGGGCGCCGACCGGCGTGGCAAGCTTCTGAAGGGCCACGAGCATGAGAGCTTCCGAGCGCACGCGGCGCAACGCGAAGCGGCGCTGATTAAGACTGCGCGGGTAAAGGCCGAGAAGGCGCAGGCCGAGGCCAGGCTAAGCTCAGCACCAGCGCCGTCCAGGGAGCCGGAGCCGGTCAGGTGGTGGCTGGACTACTTGAAGGCACCTCGGTCGTAGCCTGGCTTGCAAGCCCCGGCGTCGGCCAGCGCCATCCCTCCCCGGCATGCGGGGGTCGGCAATGGGTCACGGCGATCAGCAGCATTATACCCCTTTGAGCTCCCCGAGTTCCTCTGGGTCCGACGCTACGCTGGTTTTCAGAAACGGAAGCGGTGAGGAAGGAACGGGTCACAATGTGAACAAGCGCCGAACCGGGATCCGCTAAAGTTGGGTCTACTTCGTTGATCGCACTTAGGAAAGTACCGCAGAGGTAAGATCCCGATCAGCGCTGATCGGGATGTCACCTGTCCGACATTTCCGATCGCAGAGACAGCGTGTTGCAGCCGTTTCTGGAAGGAGTCCCGGTTCGACGCTTGTTCACAAGTTATACAGGCCGTGCTTGACATCCGTGGACCACGAGCCCGGCTGAGGGCCAGATTAATAAGCTGAAAACGCTGCAGCGGGCCATGTATGGCCGCGCTGACTTCCCGCTTCTGTGCGCCCGCGTTCTCCACATCGTATCACGCCAGACCGACAGCACGCTTCGTGCGGAAGAACCCAATTATCGCTGAAGGTCACACGCCGCTGGTCCTCTGGGCCGCAAGGAAACCTGTTCAGGCAATCAACGCGCGGCTGCTCCCCATCCGTCATCTTTCCTGGTAACCGCTGTATGAAGATTCGATTCGGATGGTCGCCATGGTCCGATACCGACCAACGTGCCGCCTTGGCTGGCCGCAGAAACGCCGCCGCTCATGGCTACCGCCCATATTGGGTCAGGAAGTCCCGCACGGTGATGATCTTCGTGCCCTCGTAGACCGCGATGCCGAGCAGGTCGCGTTTGTCGCCTGTGACCAGGACGTCGGCCGCGCCCGCCGCAGCAAGGGCCAACAGGTAGTTGTCGTCCGGGTCAGCCGAAACCTCGACGACAGGCAGCTTGTCGAGCCTGATAGCGAGCGCGCGCAGGTCGTTGACCAGGCGGCCAGCGATGGCCGGCGTGAGGCGCTCGCGGATCTTCGGGTAGCGGGTCACGCGCATCAGCTCGTCCAACTGCTCTGCTGTGGTCAGCAGGTCAAACCGGCCCGCGCGCCAGAGCACGACGAGCTGGGCCGGCAGCGACGTGGCGGCGAGCAGGGCGCTGATCAGGATGTTGGTGTCGATGACCAGCCGCACCCGTCACCGGGCTTTCGGCGGCGTCTTGCGAGCCTGGCGCACTGCCGCCACCGCTTCGTCGACCAGCGCCTCAACCGCATCGGACGGCAGATCGGCGAAGCCGGCGCGGGCTTCGGCCATGGTCTGGTCCAGCACGCGCCACTTGACCGCGTCCTCGATGAACTTGGACAGGTCGCCTTTCTTCATGCCGCGCTGGGCGAGGAAGCTGCGCACGGCGATGTCGGTGTCGCGCGACACCGACACGGTCCAGCGAGTGGTGGTGTCGTCGGGCATGAGGCAGCTCCAAGCAAAGATGAACGCCTATCATGATAGCGGGATAGGCGCTTAAGTGCCATCGGATCGTGGCTGCTGTGTCCGATAATGCAGAGCGTTTTTTGCTTGGCGGCGCGGAGCACGGAGGTTGTGATGAGCGCACTGCGCCCGGGCCGCGCCGGTAAGCAAAAAACGGATTGGACTAAACCGCGCCCCAGAGCCCGCTATGGGGATTGTATCGCGCAGCCCATCGATCGGAACCGCTGCGAGCTTGTTCGACGGGCTCGTGCAAGTGCGGGACGCGATGGCATGGGACGGTGTTCGGATGCCTTGGCGCTCGACCGATCGGACGCGTGACGCTGTGTTCGAGATCGGGAAACTTGGCGGCGGCGGAAAACGCCCTGTGCGGCACAACGTGGTCACCGCCATGGTCGGCGTTGCCTTGCAGGACCGAACGGACGGGTGGCGACCGAGGCTGGGTCATGAGCTGTCGCACCACATTGGCGGGCGGGGCGGCGGACAGGGCCGCAGCGTGCCGTGTGGCAGCATCCGGCCGCCGCACCCGGGGCAGACCTCGATGTCGTGCCCGGTGAGGTCACGCAGGCGATCCTGCCAACGACGCGGCGGTTCCGGATCCGAAGGCGGCGGCACGGCCAGCAAATCGCGGCAGAGCGCCAGCTTCGCGGTGCGGTGACGGTTGGCGAGGAAGCCGATGTGGCGGATGCGGTGGAAGCCGTCGGGCACGGTATGCTGCAGGAAGCGGCGGATGAACTCGTCGGCCGCGAGCGTCATGACCTTGGTTCTGCCGTCCTGCCGATAGTCCTTCCAGGTGAAGCTGACCTGGCCGTCGTCGAGCCCGACCAGGCGGCTGTTGGCGATGGCGACACGGTGCGTGTAGCGGCCGAGATAGCCGAGCACCTGCTCGGGCCCGGCGAACGGCGGCTTGGCGTAGACGACCCAGTCAATCTGGGCCGCCGCGTCGAGCCGGGCAGCGAGGGCGGTAGGGTCGGCCAAGCCTGCGAGTGCACCGGGAAAGCGGAGGTCACCGTCGGCGAAGGCGGCGCGCAGGTGATCTAGGAACAGGTCGCGAAACTGGCGGGACAGCACGCGCACGGGCAGGAAGAAGCCTG
>CAXTDP010000413.1:0-5582 GCA_964242295.1 uncultured Acetobacteraceae bacterium
CAAGATAACCGCGCCGACCAGCCGGCGTGACAGCCACAATTCGATTCACGATCAATTCCTAGTCTAAAAGTGCATCATAGGCAGCAAGCAAATAATCCTCATCATCTAGCGTTGAGCTTGCTGTCCATCTGCACGGTGGGGCTGCTCTTGTTCAAAGCTGGCGTGATCATGATGCGCCTTAGGGCTGTCCCGAAGATTAGGTCTCTGGCAAGTGATGCCCGACTTAAATCCCAAGGTGTGCTCCGAGAGTATGCCCCATCTTTATAAAGGGCGTTGAGAGCCCGCATGCGCGAGAACAACTTATCGCCGAGATAGATTTCGGATCGCAGCGCCAATCGGCGCGAGAATTGCCGGTACCTTCGAGCGGCTTCCGTACCACGGCCCTGCCACTCCAAAGGCACTTCAGATGAGGCAAGTTCGAGAATGTGCGCCCGTGCGGAAACCGTGTCGGCCAGCAATTGATATTTCAGGCCGGGATTTCGCAACTTATCCGCATACCTCGCAAGCACAGATGCTTTCTTCCAGCCGTAAGTATTGTTAGCGTGCTGCCGATAGCTTACTAATTTCTCATTCGAGAAGACGATGGTTCCATACGACGAAGCAATGAAGGAAAGCCATTGGTCGTGGGCCATCCGATTGCCGCGCTCCCAGGTGTCGATGGATAGGTTCCAGAACTTGGATAGATCCATCAAGTCGCGTCTAAATACAATGGCGAAGCCCAATGGGTTGACGAGGGGGTAGAAGGATAAAGGAGGGTTGTCCGGCGGTAGTCTGATGACGTCCGCCTCGCCGATTTGGATCCCGTTATTATCGACGAGCCAGGCATCGTGGCAGAAAAGCGTCACGTTAGGATTCAGGAACGAACGAGCGGCAATCTCGAGTTTACGAATATCCCAGATGTCGTCCTGATCGCTGACAGCGATCACGTCGGCATCGTGATGCTCGAAATTGTTCATGAAGTTGGCACGATATCCCATGCGGCTAGGATTGCAAATAATTCTGACCGGAAAGGGCGAGCTAGCTGCAAATTCCTTGACAATTTTGATTGTGTCGTCGCTAGAGCCGTCGTCTGTGACGATGAGCTCTTTTGGGAGTAACGTCTGATTGCGGATGCTGTCCAACTGCTCGGAAAGAAAGTTGGCGCCATTGAATGTGGCCATCGCCACGGAGATTGATATCATCCCTTGCTCCTGGCTGGATCGCCCGCCCGAAGGCGGGCGTCGCAACTGAAGTTGCAATGTTCATCACTCGCCCTGTGTGCGAGCATACCTGGCTGGATGCGACCTACGCGAAGGCTAGTCGTGATCACAACATCGTCTCCTTCGCGATTATTACCGCGGTCCGCCTCAACACCGGCGGCCGGCGCGAGGCGGCGCGGCATGACGTTTGGTCACAGTGAGCCGGGTTGTTCCGGATCGAGGCCCTGCGCAATCCAGCGCATCGTGGCTTGCGTAGCAGCAAGCTGGTAATCTTCGACGAGCCCAAGGAGAAGCTCACTATCACCAAGGGAGCAACACCGCAGGATCCACGTCACGCGCGCTACGCTGGCTCGTGCGGGCGAGGCATGGCGTCGGTCTGGATCGGCGCAGGGAGTGGGTTGCGATGCTGACCCCGCTCCGCAGGCCAGGGGATTGCAGATACCAACATGCGATCCTCCCCGCGCCGGGATCGAAGAATTGCAGCGGGTTCCAGTTCCCTTGGAAGAACAATTCGGGCCGCACGCGCGCGGCACCGATGATAGCGCTTGTCTTGCGGGACGTGATGTTCGTTGGCGACAACCCCTCCGAGGCGATCCAGCGCCAGGCCAGTAGCTGGACGCCAGGCCAGTGGCGCCACTGACTGAGCAACGCTGTGATGTCCGGGCTATGCTCGAACGGGTCGCCCTGCAGAAGTACAGCGAAGCCATCCCCGAACCCGGTCTTGTTCAGGATGTTGCGGAGGAGGGTATCGGATTTGCGGCCGCTGTCGGCGAGCGCCACGATGCGGTCGGCCCGCTTGAGGGCTGGTGCGGACCTGATCTCCGCACCCTTGTTGTAGATGGTGACATCGAAATCGCCAGGTATATCGCCCATCCAGTCCAGGCTCTCGGAATAGCGGGCGATCACGATCTCATTCCTCAAGTGTCCAACCCCTACTCCATCCCGTGTCACCAAACGGGCTGGCAACAGGGAAAGTTTCCGTTCGGATGACGAACGAGCCCAGTCCGCGCGGCTTATACGCTTCCACAGACAGCTAGCCAAGCGCCTATGCTGCAATGCACAAAAAGGTGCTTTGCCTGCCGCACGGCAGTGCAACGACCAGGCTCCAGGAATAGGGTTTTTCTGGGGTAGGCGCCCGGGGGCGGTTTCGCTCCGTGGCCTGCCCAGGCCGTCATGGTGGTGCGAGGCCTTATGGAGGCGAGGCATGGGAGAGCATGTCCTTGAGGACGCGGTGCGGCAGCGCATGCTTGCCGCCTTGGAAACCGTGCCCGGCATGCACCTGGACCGCCTGCGCCGCTTCGTCGTGATGCCGACCAGCCTGACCAGGACGGAGCCAGGCTGCCTGGCGCCGTCTGCCAAGACGGCCAAAAGGCGGTCCCACCGCCGGGTCACACGAGAGGGCGTGTTCGACCCCCTGATGGAACGCTCGCAGCCTGTTGCCGCTCCGGACGTGCTGCACACCGGCTGCCCTGCGTTTCATTGACAATCGGCCCCGCGAACACGGCCGTGGTCAAGCACGGGGCGCCGAACCTGCTGCGGCAGGCAAAGCCGACCCTCAGCTTGAAAAACCGCATAAAACCGGCGGGATGGAATGCCGAATACCTCGCCGCCCCCGTCCAACAAACCGCTTAGCCATTCACTAGATGGCCCTGGTACGCCATAGAGCGTGCCGTGAGGTGATTCCAAGATCAAGCGCCGCATCGGCCACCGGGCGCAAAGTCGACTCACATGCGAGATCTGCCAAGGAATACCTCCCGTGTCACATGCATCCGTCAGCAATCGCCGCAACCTGGTCATCGTGCGGGCGGGGGACTCGTCCCTGCACCCGCACTGGCTGGCCGGGCCGGGCGACCGGAACTGGGACCTGGTGGTCAGCTACTTCGGCAACGACCCGGACATCTACCGCGACCAGGAGCTCGTGCGTATTGACAGCAAGGGGCCAAAGTGGATTCCGTTGCAGAAACTCGTCGAAGACCATCCCGAATACCTGGAACGCTACGACTACATCTGGATGCCGGACGACGACCTGGCCATGTCAAAGCCGGACATGAACCGGTTCTTCGACATCTGCCGGGACTATAAGCTGGAACTGGCCCAGCCGTCCCTGACCACCGACAGCCCGATGAACCATCCGCTGCTGATCAACAACACCGCCAGCCACTTGCGCTACTCGAACTTCGTCGAGGTCATGGCGCCCTGCTTCAGCGCCGCCTGCCTCAAGCGCGTCGCCCCGTCATTCTCCAAGACCCAAAGCGGCTGGGGCATTGATTGGCTCTGGCCCCGCTTGGTGGCCAACCGGGAAACCGGCATCGCCATCGTTGATGACGTCGTGATCCGCCACACCCGCCCTCTCGGCGGACCCAACTACGACGCCATGCGCGCCAAGGGAAACACCCCGTTGGCAGAGTTGCTGGAGTTCCAAAAGCGCGAAGGCATCGAAAACGTCAGGATCGAGTTCCACAAGGTCCTGTGGCGTTCCAAGCGCTTCGCACCGGAAAGCCCGCAATCCCTGCTGTTCCGGCTCAAGCTGTTGCTGGGCCACTCCAAGGCGCTGGTCCAAGCCCCGATCCGCGGCATGCTCCTGCGCCAGGCGCTAGGGCGCTTCAAGCAACCCGGCAGTCCCTGACCGGCAGCTACCCGCCACCGCTCCACGGCACCGGCATCGCAACGGCCTCGATCCCACCAGCACGTCCCACGGCAGCCCGCGCCACCTAGCAGGGCCGTCAAGTGATGCGCCCCGGACAGGCTTCCTGTGCGGGTTCAGACCCTCGCCGCCCGCGCGCAGGGCGGCCCCAGCGCCTGGATCAACACGCCGTCCCCGCCACCCGCGACTTGGCGTACCTCAGCCGCTGCGTTCGAGACTGCCGGCGTCAGGTGCCGCCGCGCCACCCGCCTTCACGCATCCTTCTTCACGTTCCACATCAACGGCAATCCCTTCAGCACCCCGCTCAACGTCTTGCGATAGGCGGTCGGCTGATAATACTCCCCCGTCGGCAAATACGGCACGTCCTGGAACGCCTGCTGCTGGATCTGCACCGCAATCGCCTTCTGGGCCGCTATGTCCGGCGCCTGGAACCAGGCATCCCGCAACTGCTCAAGCTGCGGAGAGTCGCACCAGCCGAACCACCCCGCCTCGCCGTTGCCGCGCAGACCCAGGTGCGTCGCCGGAGTGAACTGGTCCACCCCGAAGAAGCTGGTGAAGAACACGCTCCACCCCCCCTTGTCCACCGGGGCCTTGCTGGTCCGGCGCTGGATCACCGTGCCCCAGTCCGTGCTCTGCACGTCAACGTTGATGCCCGCCTGCTTCAGCATGTCGGCGCCCACCTCGCCTAGCGCCTGCAACGCCGGCAGGTCGGTCGCAATCAGCACCACCGCGGGTTCGCCCTTGTAGCCAGCGGCGGCAAGCTCCGCCTTCACCCGGGCCATGTCCCGCTTGCCTTGCAGCACCGGCACCCCGGCGTTGCTAGCCAACGGAGACTTGGCAGCGAAGAACCCGACGTCATCCGTCCAAAGCGAGCGGTCGGTCCCCGCCACCGCCTGCATGAAGTCGGCCTGGCTCACCGCACCCAGCAGCGCCCGCCGGATCGCCGGATTGTCGAACGGTGGCTGCAGGTGGTTGAACCGCACCATGCCCGGCAGCCCCGTCGGGTCCAGCGTGTCGGTCGTCAGGCTGCCATCCCGCCGCAGCACCGGATACAGGTCGAGCGACGGCTCCTGCCACCAATCAACCTGTCCCTGCTTCAGCGCGGCCATGGCGGTCGCCGGATCGGGGATGGCGCCCCACTCGATACGGTCCAGGTAGGCGATCTTCGGCCCGGCGGTCCAGCTCGGCGTGCCGCCCGGCCGCGGCACGTAGCCCTCGAACCGCGTGTAAACGCTGAGCGCCCCCGGCACCCGCTCGGCCGCGACGTAGCGGAACGGGCCGCTGCCGACCATCTCGGTGATCGGCTTGAAGGGATCGGTGCTGGCCAGCCGCTCCGGCATGATCGCGCACATGATGCCCGCGACCTTGCCCAAGGCATCCGGCAACAGGGGAAACGCACGCTTGAGGCGAAAGACCAGCGTCTTGTCATCAGCCGCCGAAAGCTCGTCCGTGGCCGCCATCAACGCCTGGCCGAACGCGTCCCGCTTGCCCCAGCGGTTGACGCTGGCAACGCAGTCACGGGCCAGCACGGGCGCGCCGTCATGAAACCTGAGGCCATCGCGCAGCGTGAGCCGCCACGTCCTGCCATCCGCCTCGGTGGTGTATCCGTCCACCATCTGCGGCTGCGCCTTGAACTCGGCGTCCTGCCCAAACAGCGTGTCGAACACCACGAAGCCATGGTTGCTTCTAGCGCGACAGCTCGGATGGCCGGTCCGCGACACGAGCGGATGGCCGGTCGG
>CAXTDP010000414.1:0-5581 GCA_964242295.1 uncultured Acetobacteraceae bacterium
GGTGGCAGGTGCGGGCCGGCGAGCGCGGCACGCCGATCGTGTTCTTCAAGCGCCTCGACGTGCATGAGCGTCCGGACGACGGCGAGCACGAGGCCACCGTGCGCCGGGTGCCGCTGCTGCGGGGCTTCACCGCCTTTCACGCAAGCCAGGTTGACGGGATCGCGCCGTATCAGCCGCCGACGCCCGACGAGGCGCCTTGGCGCAAGCCGGAGGCGCCGGAGCTGATCGTGGCCCGCAGCGGCGTGCGGGTGCGGACCGGCGGCGACCAGGCGTTCTACAGCCCGACGCTGGATTTCATCGGCATGCCGGTGGCCTCTTCTTTCCGTTCGCCGGAGGGATACGCTGCCACGCTGCTTCATGAGACAGCCCATGCCAGTGGTCACGAACGCCGGCTGAACCGGGACCTGAGCGGGCGGTTCGGCAGCCGTGCCTATAGCTTCGAGGAGCTGATCGCAGAACTGACCTCGTGCATGGTCGGCACGGTGCTGGGTCTGCCTTGCGAGGTGGAGAACCACGCCAGCTACGTCCAGTCCTGGTTGCAGGTGCTCAGGGAGGACAAGCGAGCCGTGTTCCGTGCCGCCGCCGCGGCACAGAAGGCGGCGGACTGGATGCTGGCGCTGCATCCGGACTTCGCGCGGACCGTGGCCAATGCCGATGACAGGCAGGACGATGAGGCGTCATCGCTGGCAGAGTCCACGGTGTCGGAGGGCGTGTCATGACGCCCGACTTGCGCGCTCACGACCGTGTTCTCATCGCCTGCTCCGGCGGCAAGGACAGCGTAGCCGCCCTACTAGCGGTGTTGGATGGCAGCAGCCCTCAGCAGCGCAGGGAGACACAGCCCTCTGCCAACTCCCTGGGTCAGGGGTGAGCGGCATGGCCAGCTTCGATTGGGCCGACGACAACATCGCCCGCCTGCGCGCCTTGTGGGACGAGGGGCACTCGACGGCGGAGATCGGCCGCCGCATGGGGATCAGCAAGAACGCCGTGGTCGGCAAGGCGCACCGGCTTGAGTTGCCGGCGCGTCCCAGCCCGATCCGCTTGCGCGTGGCAGGGAGCGAACGCCAGGCCCGGCTTCCACGTCCACCGAGGCCAGCGCCCAGCTTGACGCTGCAGCTGCTGCCTTCCACCGCAGAACGCGGCAGTCCCATGCGGCCGGTAGAACCGCCGCCGGCACCCTTGCCGGTGCGGTCCGGTCCGTCTGGCCAGCCCTGCTGCTGGCCGCTGGGCAATCCGGGCCAGCCCGGCTTCCGGTTCTGCGGCGATGGTACGGCGCCAGGGCGGCCCTACTGCCCGGAACACGCCGGCTTGGCCTACCTGCCCAGGGCCACCCGCGACGGCAGCACGCCGCGCCGTTCGCCCGGCACCGGCTGATCCCCGGGCCGGTCCTGCCCGGCCAGCTTCGACCGTCTTCCCCTGCCACCCAGGACGCACCCTGCCCGCATGGGCGAGGTGCGTCCGCCATCGAGGACTTTATATTATGGTACCTCCCGTTGGCGGGTTCGATCCCGTGCAGCAGGTCCGCCTGCTGTTGCAAGCCATCCAGAACGGCGACCGCGCCGAAGTGCTGGTGCATCTCGTGGAGATCGGCATGTGGCTGAGCATCACGCCCGATCCCTTGCCCGCGCCGCAGGTGGGCGTGCTCGCACCGGCGGCGCTGGACGCGACGGTGCGCGAGCTGCGCACGGCCATAGCCCAGCACCGGGAAGCTGCGGCGCGGCTGGCCGAGCGGAGCAGCAACTCCATCGCGTCGGTGATCGAGCACAACGCCAACCTGATGGCGGCGGTCACCAACGGGCTCGCCAGCCTGGCCCGGAGCGGCGGCTTCCTGGTGCGGCAGGAATGAAGGTCCGGGGAAACGCAGGGCGCCGGGAAGGGCGGCAGGGAAGGGGAGGAGGGTGGATGGCTGCCGCCTCGGTCCGGCCCGCGCAACGGGTGGGTCCTCGCCATGCTCCCCGAGCCAAGCGGCCCGGCTGCGCGTGGCTCCGGTCCCGCGACCAAACAGTCGCGCCGTTGCGCGGTCCGGCCCGACGCGGCCGCGGAGGGGGGTCTTCAGGAAGAAGACGATGGATGGAGAACCCCCGACATGGACCTACCAAGCGGTGCAACGAAACCTACCAAGCAGTGCAACAGCACCTGGTAGCCGCACCCTAACCTTACCCGCCTAGCCGCATCCCCCTTCCGCCTGCCCCAACCGGGGCTGGCCTCATCGCACCCGGTCCCCCGGCGCCCCGCCAGGCGGCCGGGCGGCCGGCGTTCGCCTGACAGGACCATATCCGATGTCCCAGCTCACCCTTTCGCTGTTCGACACCACCGCCCTGAGCGGCCTGACCCTGGGCGCCGGCGCCGGCCCGCGCTTCCGCGAGGACCCGGCGGAGGTGGCCCCCATCCCGGAGCCGGAGCGCGTGCCGGCGCACACCTTCCGGCTATCGGGCGAACGCGCCCTGGCGCGCGGCTGGAAGGCGCGTGCCACCGACAACCTCGCTGCTATCCGGCTGATGCAGGAGATCGAGGGGGAGGATCGCCATGCCACCCCGGCCGAGCAGAACCAGCTTGCGCGCTTCGTCGGCTTCGGCGCCGGCGAGTTGGCCAACACCCTATTCCGCCGCCAGGACGAGGCGTTCCGGCCGGGCTGGGAGGACCTGGGCAACGAGCTGGAGCAGCTGGTGTCGCCGGCCGAGATGGCGGCGCTGGCGCGCTCGACGCAGTATGCCCACTACACGCCGGAGTTCATGGTGCGGGCGGTGTGGGCCGCGCTGGGCCGCATGGGCTTCGCTGGCGGCACGGTGCTGGAGCCGGGCTGCGGCACCGGGCTGTTCCTGGCCATGATGCCAGAGAAGGTGGCGGCGCGCTCCGCGGCCACGGGCATCGAAATGGACCCGACCACGGCGCGGATTTCCAAGCTGCTGTATCCCGACGCCTGGATCAGGGCGGAGGACTTCACCAAGGCCCGCCTGGCGGAGACGTTCGACCTGGCGGTGGGCAACCCGCCGTTCTCCGACCGCACGGTGCGGGCGGATGACGCGGCGGGACGGCTGGGCTTGTCGCTGCACGACTACTTCATCGCGCGCAGCATCGAGCGGCTGAAGCCTGGCGGCCTGGCGGCGTTCGTCACCAGCCGGCACACCATGGACAAGGTGGACCCGAAGGCGCGGGAGCACATTGCATCCATGGCCGACCTGGTTGGGGCGGCACGGATGCCACAGGGCGCCATGCTGGCGGCGGCCGGCACCGAGGTCGTGGTGGACGTGCTGTTCTTCCAGCGGCGCGGGGCGGAGCAGGCGCCGGGCGGCGCGGCCTGGTCGGACCTGGTGGAGGTGCTGCCGGCCGAGGACGGCGAGCCGGCGGTAGCGGTGAACCGCTACTTCGCCGAGCATCCAGGCATGGTTCTGGGCCTGCACGGCCGCACCACCAGCCCGTTCGGGGTGGTCTACACCTGCCATTACTGCCCAACCGTGTCGCTGGAAGCCGACCTTGGCGCCGCCCTGGAGCGCCTGCCGGCGGGCATCCACGTTCCGGCCGGGTCAGCAGAAGCCATGCCGACGCGCCCGACCGCCGCCCCGCGCGTGCGCGTCGGCACCGCAGCCGAGGGCGCCACGGTCAAAGAGGGCAGCTACCTCGTGCTGGACGGGGCGCTGATGCAGGTGCTGGACGGCGTGCCGCAGCGAGTGGCGGTGAAGTCCGCCACCGTCAAGGAGGGCATCTTCGCCAAGCACGCGCGCATCATCCTGGGGCTGATCCCCTTGCGCGACGCCATCCGGGCCGTGCTGCGGGCGCAGGAGGCGAACGAGCCGTGGGGGATGCTGCAGGGCCGCCTGCGCAGCGCTTACCAGTTGTTCGTGCGGCAGTTCGGGCCGGTGAACCTGACCAACATAAGCACCAGCACAGACCCCAAGACGGGCGAGGTGCGCGAGACGGTGCGCCGGCCCAACCTGCAGCCGTTCCTGGACGATCCCGACGTGTGGCTGGTGTCGTCGGTCGAGCAGTATGACGAGGACGCCGGCACTGCCAGGATGGGACCGATCTTCAGCGAGCGGGTGATCCATCCGCCCTGCGAGCCGGTCATCACCTGCGCCGCGGATGCACTCGCGGTGACGCTGCACGAGGTCGGCCATGTGGACCTGGCCCGTGTCGCCGAGATGCTGGGCCGCCCGCGCGAGCAGGTGATCGCCGAGCTGGGTGACGCGGTGTTCCTCAACCCGGACGCGACCAAGGCGGACGCGGAGGCGTGGGAAACCGCGGACGCCTACCTGTCCGGCGCGGTCCGCACCAAGCTGGCGGCAGCGGTCGTGGTGGCGGCGCTGGACCCGCGCTACGTCCGCAACGTGGACGCCCTGCGCCGGGTGCAGCCGGTGGACCTGAAGCCGTCCGAGATCACAGCGCGCCTGGGGGCGCCGTGGATCCCGGCGGCCGTGGTGCAGGCGTTCTCCAAGCAGGTGATCGGCGTCGAGACACGGGTGCGGCACACCCGTGAGATCGCGGCCTGGTCCATCGACGTGGACGCCTTCGAGGGCCTGGCCGCCGCCACGTCCGAGTGGGGCACCGCGCGGCGACATGCGGGCGAGCTGCTGCACGACGCGCTGAACGCCTCGATCCCGCAGATCTGGGACACCTGGCGCGACGCGGACGGCGAGCACCGCGAGCTGAACGCCTCGGAAACTGAGGCCGCGAAGGAGAAGCTGCTCAAGATCAAGCAGGCGTTCGAGCGCTGGATCTGGACCGACGTGGAGCGCACCGACCGGCTGGCCCGGCTCTACAACGACACGTTCAACAACCTGGTGCCGCGGGCGTTCGATGGGCGGCACCTGCAACTGCCCGGCGCCAGCACCGCCATCAGCCTGCGCGATCACCAGAAGCGGGTAATCTGGCGCATCATCGCCGCCGGCGGCACCTACATCGCCCACGCGGTCGGCGCCGGCAAGACGTTCAGCATGGCCGCGGCGGTGATGGAGCAGTGCCGTCTGGGGTTGATCTCTAAGGCGATGATGACGGTGCCGGGCCACTGCCTGGCGCAGGCCAGCCGCGAGTTCCTGCTGCTCTACCCCAACGCCCGCATCCTGGTGGCGGACGAAACCAACTTCAGCAAGGACAAGCGGCAGCGCTTCCTGGCGCGCGCGGCGACGGCGACGTGGGATGCCATCATCATCACCCACTCGGCCTTCAAGTTCATTCCGGCGCCGGCCGACTTCGAGCGGGGACTGATCCGGGAGGCGCTCGCGAGCTACTCCACCTTGCTGGAGAAGGTGGAAGGTGACGACCGCCTGACGCGCAAGCGCATCGAGCGCATGAAGGAGGGCCTGCAGGACAAGCTGGAAGCGCTCGCCGCGCGCAAGGACGACCTGCTGACCATCGCCGAAATGGGGGTGGACCAGCTGATCGTGGACGAGGCGCAGGAGTTCAGGAAGCTGTCCTTCGCCACCAACATGAGCGGCCTGAAGGGCGTGGCGCCTGACGGGTCGCAGCGCGCTTGGGACCTGCACGCCAAGGCGCGCTTCATCGCCCAGCGCCAGCCCACCCGGCCGCTGATCCTGGCGTCGGGCACGCCGATCACCAACACGCTGGGCGAGATGTTCACCCTGCAGCG
>CAXTDP010000415.1:0-5569 GCA_964242295.1 uncultured Acetobacteraceae bacterium
TGCTCCGCCAGGAACCCGCCCAGCGGCGGGCCGAGCAGCGGCGCCGTCAGGCCAGGCCAGGTCAGCAGCGCGATGGCGCGGAGCAGGTCGGGCTTGGCCGTCGTCCGCAGCACCGCCAGCCGGCCGACCGGCACCATCATCGCCCCGCCTAAGCCTTGCAGCACCCGCGCCGCGACAAACGCGCCGGTGCTGTCCGCCAGCCCGCACAACAGCGAGCCTAGCGTGAACACCCCTACGGCGGTCGTGAACACCGCCCGCGCGCCGTAGCGGTCCGCGGCCCAGCCGCCAGGCAGGATGAACACCGCAACCGTCAGCAGGTAGGCGGTGATCCCGATATGAAGGTCCACCGGATTGGTGCCCAGGGACCTCGCCATGTAGGGCAAGGCGGGCACGATGATGGTGCCGTCCAGGAACTCCATAAAGAACGCGCCGGCAACCAGCAGGGCCAGACGGCTCATGAAGCAGTACCCGCAACACCGAACGTCGCAAAGCAGCTCGCGGCGAACTCCAGTCCCGGCCGCCATAGCATGTGACGGGCGGGAATGAAGTGGCAGACAGGGCGTGAACCGGACGTAAGGGCTTCATCTCCCTCTCCCTCTGGGAGAGGGTCGGGGTGAGGGAAGCCGCATGCGCTACCATCACCCACAAAAAGCAAAGGCCGCACGCACCAATTACGGTCTATGGGGCCTGCCTCACCCCGATCCTCTCCCTCCGGGAAAGTGAGCAGGAGGTCGCCTGCTTTCACAGGCGACGCCGCCGAGGCACTGGCATGGTCAGGGTTGCGACTCCGGCTCCGGAGCCACCTCCGGAACCGGCGCGGCTGGAACGTCCTGCAGCGGCTCGTAATCCTCGGTTCCGTTGTTGGCGCCGAACTGGCCGTGATTGCCCGGCAACGCCGCATCCTTCGCCTGAGCCTCGGGCGTGTCTCCAGTCGTACGTGTCATCGTGTTCTCCATCCCTTCACCAAGCACCTACAACGCGTCGGCTGCCGTCGGTTTGCCGCTGATGCGCGATGCCGGGTGAGCGGCTCGCTATGCCCTGCATGAACCGGTCTGCGGCCTGCCTCCAGCGACTGCGCCGGGGATCTGCCGCCAGGGCCGTCTCCGCCTCGCCTGCGCAGCCGTGCGGCTCACGACCTGCCGGGATGTCGTTCGGTAACAAGACCTAAAGTAACATGACCTCATCAAAGCCTCCAACACGGCACGACATGCTACATGAACAGATATGTCTCCGATCCGCTCCCTGTTACGTGAGGCTATCGCGCCAGCGCATGAACGGGTTGATGACGCTTTCACCCGGTTGAACCTCGGGCGGCGCGACGATTACCGCCGGTTCCTGACCGCCCACGCCTCCGTGATCCCTCCATTGGAAACGTTGGCCGAGCAGGCCGGGGCCGGTCAAATCCTGGAGGATTGGCCCAGCCGGCGCCGGAGTGATGCGTTGCAGGACGACCTCGCCGCCCTTGGCCTGCAGCCGCCACCGCTGCTTCTCCTTGGTTTGCACGGCGGCCCCGCCTGGGTCCTGGGCGTCCTGTATGTCTTGGAAGGGTCGCGGCTCGGCGCCCAGGTGCTGCGGCAGCGCGTGCTGGCCGGGCCAGACGCGGAGTGCTGGGCAGCGACAGCGTATCTGAGCCACGGTGTGGGGCAGGCGCTGTGGCCAAGCTTCCTGACAAAGCTGGAAGCCTCCCCGTATGCCAAGGGCGACACCGGCCCGATGATCGAGGGCGCCCACGACGCCTTTGCAGCCTTTGAACGCGCGGCCCCACTCGGTGCCGAGACCAGGGATTTTGCCGATGCCACCGCCTCGTAGCGATCCCGGCCCGACCGACGAGAAGATTGACCTCAGCAACTGCGACCGCGAGCAGATCCACCTGGTGTCCGCCATACAGCCCATCGGTTTCCTGGTGGCCGCGTCGGCCGACTCGATCATCACCCGCCTGTCCGCCAATGCGCCGGACTGGCTGGGCCAACCGGTTGACGCCCTGCTGGGGTCTTCCTTGCGCACCGTGTTCAGCGCGGAAGCGCTGCACAAGCTGCGCAACCGCCTGGCGGGCCTGCGCGGCGACGACGCCGTGGAGCGTGCCTTCGCCATCCGCCTGATCGAGGGCGGCCCGGCGTTCGACGTCGCCATCCACTTGTCGGCTGACACGATCGTGCTGGAATGCGAGCCGAGCGAGAACGATGGCGACATGAACGCCGGCACCCTCGTCCGCTCGCTGATCTCGCGGCTGCAAACCAAGGAGGTCATCAGCGACTTCTATCGCGAGGCGGCGCGGCTGCTGCGGGCGCTGACCGGCTTCGACCGGGTCATGGTGTATAGGTTCGCCGTGGATGGGTCCGGCGAGGTCGTCGCCGACGCGACCAGGCCCGGCGTCCCGTCCTTCCTGGGCCTGCACTACCCGGCGTCCGACATCCCGAAGCAGGCCCGTGCGCTTTATGAGCGCAATTGGCTGCGGATCATCGCCGACACTTCGTCCGAGAGCGTGCCGATCGTGCCGCAATTGGGGCCGGAGGGCGAGATGCTCGACCTGTCCATGAGCACTATGCGCGCGGTGTCGCCGATCCACCTGGAATATCTGCGCAACATGGGCGTCGCCGCGTCCATGTCGGTCTCCATCCTGCGCCGGGGCAAGCTGTGGGGCCTGTTCGCCTGCCAGCATCTCACCCCGCGCAGCATCGGCTACGAGCGCCGCACCGCCGCTGAGCTGTTCGGCCAGACCTTCTCGCTGCTGCTGGAAAGCCGGGAGCGGGAGCTGGAGGCCAACTACGAAATCCGTGCCCGCAAGCTGCACAACCAGTTGATGGCGGTGATGGCGGCGGAGGCGTCCACCTTCGAGAACGTTTCCCGTCTCGTCGACTCCATGACCGACCTGATCCCCTGCGACGGCGTCGGGATCTGGGTCGAGGAGCAGGCAACGTTGAAGGGGACGACGCCGACGCGGGAGGAGTTTCTCGGCCTGACCCGGTTCCTGAACCGCACCGGGGCCAGCAGCGTGTTCGCCACCACCGAAATCGGCAAGGCCTACGAACCCGGGCGGGACTTCCCTGAACGGGCAGCGGGTCTGCTCGCGATCCCGATATCGCGCTCGCCGCGCGACTACATCGTGTTCTTCCGCCGTGAGGTCGCCCGCGCCGTCACCTGGGCCGGCAATCCGGACAAGCCGGTGACGGCCGGGCCGAACGGCGTGCGCCTGACGCCGCGCAAGAGCTTTGACGCCTGGCAGGAGATCGTGCGCGGGCAATCCGTTCCGTGGACGGATGCGGAGCTGCGGGTCGCGAACTCGCTGCGCACGACGCTGCTTGAGGTCATCCTGTATCTGGCCGACATCGCCCGAAAGGAGCGCCAGGACGCTGCCGAGCGGCAGGAACTGTTGATCGCCGAGCTGAACCATCGTGTCCGCAACATCCTCGGCCTGATACGTGGCCTGATCTCGCAAAGCCGGGCGGGTTCCGGCTCGGTCGAGGAGTTCGCTGGCGTGCTGGGCGGACGGGTGCAGGCGTTGGCCCGTGCGCACGACCAGATCACGCGGGACCGTTGGGGGCCGGCGTCGTTGCGCACCATGGTCGAGGCGGAGGCGGAGGCTTATGCCGCCGACGCGCCGGGCAGCTTGAACGCGGCCGGCGAAACCGGAGTCCGCGTTGGCAGCCCCGATGTCCTGCTGCGGCCGGAGGCCTTCACCACCGTGGTGCTAGTGGTGCACGAGTTGATGACCAACTCCGCCAAGCATGGTGCCCTGCAAGGCGGTCGGGGGCAGGTGGACATCACTTGGACGCTGGACGCGTCGGGGCGCCTGGTCATCCAGTGGATCGAGAGCGGCGGGCCGCCGGTGCAGGCGCCGATCCGGCGCGGATTTGGCACGACGATCATCGAACGCTCGATCCCGCACGACTTGAAGGGGGAGGCCAAGGTCGAGTTCCTGCTTGCCGGGTTGCGGGCGACCTTCGTGATCCCCGCCAACTATGTGGTGGCGGGCAGTGCGCTCGTTGCGCAGCCGGAGATGCCTGCACCACGGCCGCCCGCACGCTTGTCTGGCGCCGTGCTCCTGGTCGAGGACAACATCATCATTGCCCTGGACGCCGAGGAGATGCTGGCCAAGATGGGCGCAACCCAGGTGGACGTTGCGGGCAGCGTCGCCGAAGCCCTCACGTCCATCGGCAGCCACCAGCCGGACTTTGCCGTGCTGGACATCAACCTGGGTGGCGAGACGAGCTTCGCCGTCGCAAACCGGCTGCAGAAGCTTGGCGTGCCGCATGTTTTCGCCACGGGCTACGGCGAGGACGTGGCCTTCCCGCCGGAGCACGCGGGGACGCCGGTCGCCAAGAAGCCCTACTCGGTTGCGAGCCTGCAGGCGGTGGTCGCGGCGCTGACCAAGCATTGAGCGCGGCGGGGTGGGCGCCTTCGTTTGGCACTCGCGGCGTAGATCGGAACGCCGCAGCCGGGCAAGACATCGCACGGGCCAAGAAGGCGCTGTCTGCTCCCTCTCCCTCCGGGAGAGGGTCGGGGTGAGGGGGAGGGCAAGCACAACGCTTCCCCAGCCTGTCGCGTCACCCTATTGGCACAGGGTGCGCCTCGCTCCGCAACCAAAACCCCCTCACCCCGACCCTCTCCCGAAGGGAGAGGGAGCAGGAAGCGGCTCCGTGGCACAAGCAGTCGCCCCGTCGTGCGCGGCCAGTGCCGACAACCGGGTTGCCACTCCGGATTCCCCTGCCGCACACTGGGCGGACCCACTGCTTCGGAACCGTCCCCCATGGAATTCACCGTCGGCTGCACTCTCGAATACGAGACGGAAGCGGCATTGACGCCGTTCGTCTTCAACCTGGAGGCCGCCCGCTTCCCCCGCCAGGCCATCACCTCCGAACGGCTGGTGAGCACGCCGGACCTGGGGGAGCCGGACCGCTTCACCATGCCGGAATCCGGCAACCGCCTGGCCCGCTTCGTGGTGCCCAAGGGCAAGCTGAAGGTCGAATATACCGCAACCGTCGCGCTCGATCCGCTGATGCTGGACCCGACGGGGGTGCAGGAGCTGGCAGCCGGGTCCATCCCGCTGGACGTGCTGCCCTACCTGAACGCCAGTCGCTACTGCCAGTCGGATCGGCTGGCGCGATTCGCGGCCAAGCAGTTCGACATGACCCCGTCAGGCCACCAGCGGGCGACGGCGATCTGCAACTGGATCAGGGACAACGTGGATTACGAAAGCGGCAGCACGGACGTGCTGACCAGCGCCTACGACACGCTGGGCGACCGGCGCGGGGTATGCCGGGACTTCGCGCACCTGGCGATCACGCTGTGCCGGGCGGTAGGGATACCGGCGCGCTACATCAGCGCCTATGCCTGGCAGTTGCAGCCGCCTGACTTCCATGCGGTGTTCGAGGCCTACCTGGCCGCACCGGGCGGGGGAGGGGCGTGGTATCTGTTCGACCCCACGCGGATGGCGGCGCTGGACGGGCTGGTGCGGATCGGCGCCGGACGGGACGCGGCGGACGTGGCGTTCTGCTCGATCTACGGGGCGGCAAAGTCGGAGGCCCCCAAGGTTTGGATCAACGGGCCGCCGCCCAACCCGATCCGGACG
>CAXTDP010000416.1:0-5556 GCA_964242295.1 uncultured Acetobacteraceae bacterium
AGTTGCCCTCGAACGGGTAGCCGCGGCCGCGCTCGATCTCCAGGATCCAGTTGGTCACGTTGTCCAGGAAGTAGCGGTCATGGGTGATGATCATCACCGTCCCCGCGAACTCGCGCAGCGTCTGCTCCAGCCAGGCGACGGACTCGGCGTCCAGGTGGTTGGTCGGCTCGTCCAGCAGCAGCAGGTCCGGCTTTTCCAGCAGCAGCCGGCACAGCGCCACGCGGCGCCGCTCGCCGCCCGACAGGCGCGCCACATTGGCCTCCGCGGGGGGGCAGCGCAGCGCGTCCAGCGCGATGTCTACGCGGCGGTCCATGTCCCAGCCGTCCTCGGCGTCTATCTTCTCCTGCAGCTCCGCCTGTTCGGCCAGCAGCGTCGTCATCTCGTCGTCGTCCATCGGCTCGGCGAACCGTTCCGAGATGGCGTTGAAGCGGGTCAGCGCGGCAGTCAGGCCGGCGAAGGCCATCTGCACGTTCTCGCCGACGGATTTGCTGTCATCCAGCTTCGGCTCCTGCTCCAGGTAGCCGATGCGGACGCCGTCGGCGGCCCAGGCCTCGCCGCCGTATTCCCTCTCGATCCCCGCCATGATCTTGAGCAGGGTGCTTTTGCCGGCGCCGTTGACGCCGAGGATGCCGATCTTCACGCCGGGCAAGAAGGACAGGGTGATGCCCTTGAACACCTCGCGCCCGCCGGGGAACGACTTGGTGACGTCCTTCATGACATAGACGTATTGGTAGCTGGCCATGACGCAGGCTCCTAAGCAGGCCTCGTGAGGTCTGCGTTTAGATGACGACCCGGGCAGGCACGCCTACCCGGGAGTAGCTGGGATGTTTAGGGGCGCGCCGGGGTGCGGGGCAAGATGGTGCGCCCGGCAGGACTCGAACCTGCGACCAAGCCGTTATGAGCGGCCCGCTCTAACCAACTGAGCTACAGGCGCCCCTGGGGACATAGATGCCCAGCGTGGGCTGCGTTGGCAAGGGTTGCATGCGTGGCTATAGGTCCGGCGCCATTGAACGACCCCGGCACCAACAAACCCGGCACCAACGAACCCTGGCTCCAACGAACGAGGACGCATCAGCATGGACGTTTCCAAGATACCGACCGGCAAGGACGTGCCGCACGACATCAACGTGGTGATCGAGATACCCCAGGGGTCCCAAGTCAAGTACGAGGTGGACAAGGACAGCGGCGCCGTGTTCGTGGACCGATTCCTGTTCACGCCGATGGCCTACCCTGCGGCGTATGGCTTCATCCCCGGCACCCTGGCCGATGACGGCGACCCGGCCGATGCCCTGGTGCTGGCGCCCGCCGCCATGGTGCCCGGCGCGGTGATCCGCTGCCGCCCGATCGGCATGCTGCAGATGGAGGACGAGAGCGGCCAGGACGAGAAGATCATCTGCGTGCCGCACGACAAGATACACACCCAGTTCACCGACGTTCACAAGGTGGAGGACCTGCCGGCGATCACGCGCCAGGCAATCGAGCATTTCTTCACCCGGTACAAAGACCTGGAGCCGGGCAAGTGGGTGAAGGTGACAGGCTGGGCGAACAAGGCGGCGGCGGAAGAGGTAATCCGGAAGGCGGTCGCCGCGGCAAAGTAGGAGAGAACTGCCGTTCTCCCTCTCCCCCCGGGAGAGGGCCGGGGTGAGGGGGCCTTGACCGCGGCGCGGGGTGCTTCAGGTCGGAAAGCATACCCCTATCATTGCTCCGACAGCCCTATGCTGCCCGGGACTCCACAACCACTTCGGCCACGATATCCGGGCTGCACCCGATCACCGTGAGCAGCATGCGTGCGGCCGGACCGGGCCGGCGCAGCCCCTGCTTCCAGTCCCGCACCGCCGTGACCGCTAGGCCGAACCGCTCGCCTCCACCACTGACGCGGGGATGCCCCCTGCATGCGGCCGGTGGCGTGGCCACTGTATGGCCTGCCGTCAATTATGGCTGGGACATTTGTTCCAGGCTCTATCTGGATGCGGCTTCGCTGGCGGCCTGTTGACGTCCATGCCGGAGGCCCCTCCTCCGTTACAACTTGGCGATGTGGAGGTGCATCTCAGGCGTCGGCATCGGGAGCATCGTTCACGCCACGGCGGGCTGACCCGTCCCAACCACCCCATCAATCCCATCCAGAACCTTCATCCCCATGGCATCTCGCGTTTCCACCGTCGCACTCCCTAGATGCGGCAGCAGCACGACGTTTTCCAACGCCAGCAAGTCCGGACTCACCCGCGGCTCCCCGTCGTAGACGTCCAGACCCGCCGCGCCCACCTGCCCGCTCCGCAGCGCCGCCACCAGCGCCACGTCGTCCACCAGTGTTCCCCGCCCGGCGTTCACCACCACGGCCCCGCGCGGCAGCAGGCTGATGCGCCGGGCATCCAGCCAATGCCGGGTCGCCGCTCCTCCCGGCGCGTGCAGGGAGAGCACGTCGCATTGCGGCAGGAACGACTCGTCGGTTTCGTGGAACTGCGCCCCGGCTTCCTGCTCGGGCGGCAGGCGGGTCCGGTTGAGGTAGTGGACCGCCATGCCGAAACCGCGGGCCATCGCCGCCAGCTCCCGGCCGATGCGCCCCATGCCGAACATGCCGAGGCGCCGGCCGCTGACGCCCTGGCCCATCAGGTGGGTCGGCGCCCAGCCGGTCCAGCGGCCGGCGCGCACGAGGCGTTCGCCTTCCCCGGCCCGGCGGGCGGCGGCGAGAATCAGCAGCATGGCGAGCTCGGCCGTCGCGACGCTCAGGACGTCGGGGGTGTTCACGACGGGGATGCCGCGGGCGCGGCAGGCGTCGAGGTCTATGTGGTCGGTGCCGACGCTGAAGGTGCCGATTACCCGGACACTGGGCGGCAGCGCGGCGATCAGCGTGGCATCCAGGCGTTCTGCCGGGCAGCACAGCACGGCGTCGGCACCGGCGGCTCCGGCCAGGATTTCGGCTGACGCGACGGGATGGTCGTCGGGGTTCAGGCGGGCGTCGTAGTCCCGGGCGGCCCGGGCTTCCACCGCGGGCGGCAGGCGGCGGGTGACATAGAGGACGGGCCGGGTCACGGGGGTTAGCTCCACAACGGGTCAATGGCCGGCTTGCCCGCGGTGACGGCGGCGATGTTGTCCAGGGCGCGGAAACCCATGGCGTTGCGGGTCTCCAAGGTGGCGCTGCCCATGTGCGGGGTCAGGAACACGTTGGGCAGTGCGGACAGGCGCTGGTCGAAGTCGGGTTCGCTGCGGAAAACGTCGAGGCCGGCGGCGGCGAGGTGGCCGGATTGCAGGGCGTCCAGCAGGGCGTCCTCGTCCACCAGGCTGCCGCGGGCGGCGTTGACCACGACGGCGCCGCGGGGGAGCAAGGCCAGGGTTTCGGCGTTCATCAGGCGGTCGGTGCCGGCGCCGCCGGGGGCGTGCAAGGTCAGGATCTGACTGCGGGGAAGCAGTTCGCGGAGGTTGGGGACCCACTCGGCGCCCTGTTCCAGCTCCGGCTCGGCGCGGGCGACGTCGGTGTAGAGGACGCGCATGTTGAAGCCGCGGGCGCGTTGCGCCATCGCGCGGCCGATGCGGCCGAAGCCGACGATGCCCAGCGTCTTGTTGCTGGCCTGGGTGCCCAGCATGTCGCGCATGCCGAAGGACCGGCGCCAGCCCTTTTCCATGATGCCGTTGTATTCCTTGGCCCGGCGGCAGGCGTTCAGCAGCAGCAGGAAGGCCATGTCGGCGGTGCAGTCGGTCAGGACCTCCGGCGTGTTGGTGACGACGAGGCCGCGCGCCTTGGCGGCGGGGACGTCGATGTGGTCGAAGCCGACGCTGCAGGTAGCGGCCACTCGGACGCTGTCGGGCAGGCGGGCGATCAGGGCGGCGTCGAGCTTGAGGTTGCTGCTGAAGAACAGGGCTTCGGTGCGGTTCTGGGTCAGGCGGGCGATGACCTCGTCGGCGCCGAGGTTGCGGTCGTCGGACAGGTCGGCGTCGAAGTCGGTGCGGGCGCGCTCGGTGACGGCCTCCGGGACGGGGCGGGAAACGAGCAGGCGGGGCTTGGACATGGAGGACTCCTGAAACCGGGGCATCTTGGCCGGGGTTGCCCCGGGGCGGAAGGGGCGGCACGGTGGGGGGATGGATACTCGATTGGCCGTGGACATCGGCGGGACTTTCACGGACGTGGCGCTGGAGTTTGCCGGGGGGCGGCTGACGGCAAAGGTGCTGACGACACCGGCGGCGCCTGAGCAGGGAGTGCTGGACGGGGTTGCAGCGATCCTGCGCGGGGCCGGGCTGCGGCCGGGGGATGTGGCGCTGGTGGTGCATGGCACGACGCTGGCGACCAATGCGGTCATCGAGCGGAAGGGGGCTCGGACCGCGCTGATTACCACCGAGGGGCATCGCGACGTGCTGGCGATGCGGAATGAGAGCCGTTACGACCAGTATGACCTGAACATCGAGCTGCCGGAGCCTTTGGTGCCGCGGCACCTGCGGTTGACCGTGCCGGAGCGGCTGGACAACACGGGGGCAGTGCTGCTGCCGTTGGATGAGGATGCGGTGCGCGCCTTGGTGCCGGTCCTGCGGCGGGAGGGGGTGGAGAGCGTCGCCGTCGGATTCCTGCACAGCTTTGCCAATCCCGTGCATGAGCGCCGGGTGCGCGAGATCCTGGCTGGGCTGCTGCCGGAGTTGCCGGTGTCGCTGTCGTGCGAGGTCAGCCCGGAGATGCGGGAATGGGAGCGGTTCAGCACCACGGCGGCCAACGCGTATGTGCAGCCGTTGATTGCCGGGTATCTGCGGCGGCTGGAGGCGGGGCTGCGCGGCATGGGGTTGCAGGCGCCGCTGTTCCTGATGCTGTCGGGCGGGGGGCTGACCGGGTTGGAGACGGCCTGCCGGTTTCCGATCCGGCTGGTGGAGAGCGGTCCGGCTGGGGGCGCCATCTTTGCCGCCAGCATTGCCCGGACTTGCGATCTCCCTCAGGTGCTGAGCTTCGACATGGGTGGCACGACCGCCAAGGTTTGCCTGATTGATGGGTATGAGCCGCAGGCGTCGCGGACGTTCGAGGTGGCGCGGATCGGGCGGTTCAAGCGGGGTTCGGGCCTGCCGCTGCGGATTCCGGTGATCGAGATGGTGGAGATCGGCGCGGGGGGCGGCAGCCTGGCGGGGGTGGATGCTTTGGGGCGCATCGCGGTGGGGCCGGAGAGCGCGGGGGCCGATCCGGGTCCGGCGTGCTATGGGCGCGGCGGGCGGTTGCCGGCGGTGACCGATGCTAACCTGATGCTGGGGCGCTATGATCCCGCCCGGTTTGCTGGCGGGACTTTGGCGTTGGAGCCGGAATTGGCTGAGGCGGCGCTGCTGGAGCGGGTGGGGACGGCCATGCACCTGGACGCGGGCCTGTCGGCGCTGGGCGTGGTGGAGACCGTGGACGAGGCGATGGCCAACGCCGCCCGCGTCCATGCGGTCGAGAGCGGCAAGACCTTGGCCGGGCGCACCCTGATCGCATTCGGCGGGGGTGGGCCGGTGCATGCTTGCCGTGTGGCGGAGAAGGTGGGGATCAACCGCGTGCTGGTTCCCTCGGGGGCGGGGGTGGGCAGCGCCATTGGGTTCTTGCGCGCGCCGGTG
>CAXTDP010000417.1:0-5548 GCA_964242295.1 uncultured Acetobacteraceae bacterium
TCAACGCCTTCGCCGCGTGGCAGGCAATGGAGGAGCCGAACTGGGCCAAGGTCGGTTACCCCAAGATAGACTTCCAGGACATCCACTACTACGCCGCCCCAAAGCGCCCGGCGCCTAAGTCGCTGGCCGACGTGGACCCTGAGCTGCTCGCTATGTACGAGAAGCTGGGCATCCCGTTGAAGGAGCGCGCGATCCTGGCCGGCGTCGAGGGCGCGGGCGAGGGGAACATGCTGTCCGCTCCCAGCGGCTCGAACATCGCGGTTGACGCCGTGTTCGACAGCGTTTCCGTTGCTACCACCTTCCGCGACTCCCTGGCCAAGGTCGGCGTGATCTTCTGCCCGATCAGCGAGGCGGTGCGCGAGCATCCCGAGCTCGTGCGCAAGTATCTCGGCACCGTCGTGCCGGTGTCGGACAACTACTATGCCGCGCTGAACTGCGCCGTGTTCACCGATGGCAGCTTCGTCTACATCCCCAAGGGCGTGCGCTGCCCGATGGAGCTGTCCACCTACTTCCGCATCAATGCCAAGAACACCGGGCAGTTCGAGCGGACGCTGATCATCGCCGACGCGGGCGCCTACGTCAGCTACCTCGAAGGCTGCACCGCGCCGCAGCGGGACGACAACCAGCTCCATGCTGCCGTGGTCGAGCTGATCGCGATGGACGATGCGCAGATCAAGTACAGCACGGTGCAGAACTGGTTCCCCGGGGACGCCGAGGGCAAAGGCGGCATCTACAACTTCGTCACCAAGCGCGCGGCCTGCCGCGGCGCCCGCAGCAAGGTGAGCTGGACCCAGGTCGAGACGGGTTCGGCGATCACCTGGAAGTATCCGTCCTGCATCCTGCAGGGCGAGGGCAGCGTGGGCGAGTTCTACTCGGTCGCCGTGACCAACAACCGCCAACAGGCGGACACCGGCACCAAGATGATCCACATCGGCAAGAACACCCGCAGCACCATCGTCTCCAAGGGCATCAGCGCCGGCCGGTCGGACAACACCTACCGCGGCCTGGTCCGCATCCTGCCGCGGGCTTCGGGTGCTCGGAACTTCACCCAGTGCGACAGCCTGCTGATCGGCGACCAGTGCGGGGCGCACACCGTGCCCTACATCGAAAGCCGCAATCCCACGGCGAAGGTCGAGCACGAGGCGACCACCTCGAAGATCGCCGAGGACCAGCTTTTCTACTGCCGCAGCCGTGGCTTGTCGGAGGAGGATGCGGTGGGCCTGATCGTCAATGGCTTCTGCAAGGACGTCCTGAAGGAGCTGCCCATGGAATTCGCGGTTGAGGCGCAGAAGCTGCTGGCCGTATCGCTTGAGGGGTCTGTCGGCTGATGCTGTCCATTCAAAACCTGGCCGCGCGGATCGAGGAGAAGGAAATCCTGCGCGGCATCAGCCTGGAGGTGCCGTCCGGGGAGGTCCATGCCATCATGGGACCGAACGGGTCGGGCAAGAGCACGCTTGGCTACGTGCTGTCGGGCCATGAGGGCTACGAGGTCACCGGCGGGACTGCCACCTTCGAGGGGCGGGACCTGCTGGAGATGGAACCGGAGGCGCGTGCTGCCGCCGGGCTGTTCCTGGCGTTCCAGGCGCCGATCGAGTTGCCCGGCGTTGGCAATGCCAACTTCCTGCGTACCGCGCTCAACGCGATCCGCCGCGCGCGTGGCGAGGACGAGCTGGATGCGGTCAGCTTCCTGCGCCTGGCCCGGGCCGAGAGCAAGCGGCTCGGGATGCCGGACGACATGCTCAAGCGCAACGTCAACGTCGGCTTCAGCGGCGGCGAGAAGAAGCGCAACGAGGTGCTGCAGATGGCCATCCTGCGCCCCAAGCTCGCCATCCTGGACGAGACGGACAGCGGGCTGGACATTGATGCGCTGAAGATCGTGGCGAGCGGGGTGAATGCGCTGCGGTCGCCGGAGTTCTCGGCGTTGGTCATCACCCATCACCAGCGCCTGTTGGACCACCTGGTGCCGGACCGTGTGCATGTGCTGTCCGCCGGGCGCATCATCCGCTCGGGCGGGCCGGAGCTGGCCCGCGAGCTGGAGGCCAACGGCTACAGCGAGATCGTCGGCGAGGCCGCCGGCATGAAGGGGGCGGCATGAACCAGTCGCTTCGCAACGGCGCCGACGCCTTCCTGCAACGCTATCACGGGCTGCGCGAGCGGTTGCCCGGCGACCTAGCCCTGCGCGACGCCGCCGCGGAGCGCTTCAGCACGGACGGCCTGCCGGGCACCAAGGGCGAGGCGTGGCGCTACACCAGCCTGCGCGGCCTGGCGGAGACGGTGTTCCAGGAGCCGCTGGACGAAGTGTCGTCCAGCCCGGACCTGGGCGAAGGCATCCCCGGTCCGCGCCTGGTCCTGGTTGATGGGCGTTACCAGCCTGGCCTGTCCGTCCTGCCCGAGGGCGTGACGGTGACCAGCTTCGCCGATCAGCCGGCATTCGGCCGCCTGCCGAAGCTGGAAGCGCCGATGGTCGCGCTGAATACCATGCTGGCGGAGGATGGCGTGCAGTTGCACGTGGCCGCCGGGGTGGATGCGGGTACCGTCGAGCTGGTGTCCATAGCGGTGGACGGGCACCGTCCCGTCGCATTCCATCCGCGCCATAGCATACACCTGGAAGCCGGCGCCAAGCTGACCGTCATCGAGGCCGTGCGCGGCGATGGCACCTACCTGCACAATGCCGTCACCGAGGCCGTGGTGGCCGAGGATGCGTCGCTGGTCCACGTCCGCCTGCAGCAGGAGGGTGCCGAGGCCTATCACGTCAACACCACCTTTGCGGAGATCGGCGCCAGGGGCGTTTACGATGCCTTCGTGCTGACGCTCGGGGCCAAGCTGGCGCGGACGGAAATCCATGCGCGGCTGTTGGGTGAGGGCGGGGCGGTGCATCTGAACGGCGCCCAGTTGCTCGGCGGGCAGCAGCATGGCGACATCACGACGGTGGTCGCGCACGATGCGCCGGGCTGCGCGTCGCGGCAGACGGTCAAGAACGTGTTGTCGGACCATTCGCGCGGGGTGTTCCAGGGACGGATCGAGGTCGCGCGTGTGGCGCAGAAGACCGACGGCTACCAGATGAACCAGGCGCTGCTGCTGTCGCCGCATGCCGAGATCAACTGCAAGCCACAGTTGGAAATCTACGCCGACGATGTGAAGTGCAGCCACGGCGCGACGGTGGGCGAGCTGGATGTTGAGCAGCTATTCTACCTGCGCAGCCGCGGCATCCCCGAGGCGGAGGCCCGCGCCATCCTGGTGCGCTCCTTCCTGTCCGAGGCGATGGACCCGATCCAGCATGATGGCGCTCGCGCCATGCTGGAACGGGCGATTGAGCAGTGGTGGGAGCGGCGGCCAGCATGAACGCGTTCAGCAAGACGACCTTCGATGTCGAGCGCATCCGCGCCGAGTTCCCGATCCTGAGCCAGCAAGTACGTGGCAAGCCGCTGGTGTTCCTGGACAGCGCCGCGTCGGCGCAGAAGCCGCGCTTCGTCATCGACGCAATGGTGCAGGCGATGGAAACGCAATACGCCAACGTCCACCGCGGCCTGCACTGGATGAGCGAACGGACCACCGATGCCTATGAGGGCACCCGCGACGCCGTGGCCCGGCTGCTGAACGCTCCCAGCCGCGACGAAATCGTGTTCACCAAGAATTCGACGGAGGCGATCAATCTGGTCGCCCATAGCTACGGCCGCGGCGTGCTGCAGCCGGGCCAGGCCGTGGTCATCAGCGAGATGGAGCACCACGCCAACCTGGTGCCGTGGCAGATGCTGCGGGACGCCCACGGAATCGAGCTGCGTGTGGCGCCGATCACCGACTCCGGCGAGTTGGACATGGCCGGGCTGGAGGCTTTGCTGGTGGACCGCAAGGTTGGCCTGGTCTCCATTGTGCACATGAGCAACGTGCTGGGCACGGTGGTCCCCGCCGCCCGTGTCGCGGCGCTGGCGCATGAGTATGGCGCCCAGGTGATGTTCGACGGCAGCCAGGCCGTCGTCCACCGCACCGTGGATGTGCAGGCTATCGGCGCCGACTTCTACACCTTCACCGCCCATAAGCTGTATGGCCCGACCGGCCTCGGCGTGCTGTGGGCGCGGCGTGAGTTGCTGGAGCGCATGCCGCCGTTCATGGGCGGCGGCGACATGATCGGCTGCGTGTCGTTTGAGCGCAGCACCTGGGCGGAAATCCCGCACAAGTTCGAGGCCGGCACGCCGCCCATCGTCGAGGCGATCGGCCTCGGTGCCGCCGTCGAGTGGGTGGAGCGCATTGGCTTCGACGCCATGCAGGCGCATGAGGCCGCGCTGACTGACCACGCCCTGGCCCGGCTGTCCGAGGTGCCGGGCCTGCGCGTGCTGGGAACGGCGCAGGACCGCGGCGGCGTGTTCAGCTTCACCATGGAGGGGGCGCACGCCCACGACATCGCCACGCTGCTGGACCGCCAGGGGATTGCCGTGCGTGCCGGCAATCACTGCGCCGAGCCGCTGATGCGCCGCCTGGGCGTGGACAGCACCGCCCGCGCCAGCACCGGCATCTATACCACGCTGGGCGAGATTGACGTGCTGGCCGACACGCTGCACCGGGTCCGGGAGTTCTTCGCCTAGTGTTCGACGACCTGAAGGACCTGTACAGCGCCGAAATCCGTGCCCATGGCCGCTCGCCGAGCCACGGTAAGCGCCCATCGGCATTCGACGCCTCTGCCAAAGGCGATAACCCGATGTGCGGCGACCGCGTGCAGGTTTTCGTGCGGTGGGATGGGAATGCGGTGGCCGAGGCCGGGTTCGAGGCTCGCGGTTGCGAGATCACCATCGCCAGTGCAGACCTGATGTGCGAAGCCGTGCAGGGCCAGCCGGCGCACCATATCAAGGCGATGGCCGACCAGGTGGCCGAGATGGCGAAGACAGGTCTATGTGAAGACTGCGAGGCAGCCCTGCAGCGGCTGCGCCCGCTGTCCGCGGTGCATGAATTCCCGTCGCGCGTGAAGTGCGTGACACTTCCCTGGCACGCCCTCGTGGCGGCGCTGGACGGTGACAAGGAGACGACCAGTGAGTGACGTCCCAACTGCTGCCTCCGCCAATGTCGGCACCTGGACGCCGGACGGCGAGGTCATGGCCAAGCCGACCGAGGATGCCATCCTTGCGGCCATCGCCACGGTGTATGACCCGGAAATCCCGGTGAACATCTACGAGTTGGGCCTGATTTACGCCGTCGAGATGGATGACGCGAATGGGGTCAAGGTGGAAATGACCCTGACTGCGCCAGGCTGCCCAAGCGCGCAGGAGCTGCCGATCCAAGTGCAGGACGCAGTTATGGCGGTGCCGGGCGTGTCGTCGTGCCATGTGGACACCGTTTGGGACCCGCCATGGGACCCCAGCCGGATGACGGAAGAGGCACGCCTGGCGCTTAACATGTTCTGACTCGCTTCTCCCTCTCCCTCCGGGAGAGGTTCGGGGTGAGGAGGCGGGCCGGCGTCATCTCCTCCGTATGCGGACCGGCTCAGCATGGGCCGGATTCCGGCCCCAAGACCCCCCACCCCAACCCTTTCCCGGAGGGGGAGGGAGAAGGAAGGAGA
>CAXTDP010000418.1:0-5517 GCA_964242295.1 uncultured Acetobacteraceae bacterium
ATCGGGGAACCCGCCATAGGGCTGGAACAGGTCCGGGTAGCTTTCGTTGCCGCCCAGCCCCAGCCCAGCCGCGATGTTGAGCGACATCTGGTGCCCCCCGTGCGGGACGCAGCGCGACGGCGACCAGCCGGCAACCTTGAGCGCCTCCAGCGTGCGCTGATACTCGCACAGGCCATACGACAGGGCGCAGTCGAACTGCAGCCAGTCCCGGTCCGGCCGCATGCCGCCGTAGCGCAGCAGGTTGCGTGCGTCCTGGTGGCTGAACAGGTTCTCCCCGGTCGCCATCGGGCCGGGGTAGAACTCCGCCAGCGCCGCCTGCAGCGCGAAGTCGAGCGGGTCGCCCGCCTCCTCATACCAGAACAAGGGGTAGTCGCGCAGCATCTTGGCATAGGCAATGGCGTCCTCCAGCCCGAGGCGGCCGTTCGCGTCCACCGCAAGCTGCGCCTGGCCGTCCAGCTCCCGCAGCACGCTCTCGATGCGGGGCCGGTCCTCCGCGACGCCGTTGCCGATCTTCATCTTGACCACGGTGTAGCCGCGGTCGAGGTAGCTGCGCATCTCGTCGCGGAGTTGGTCCACGCCCTTGCCGGGATAGTAGTAGCCGCCGGCGGCATAGACGAACACCTGGGGGTCGGCCTCCCGCCCATGCCGCTCGGCAAGCAGACGGAACAGCGGCTTGCCAGCGATCTTGGCCACGGCGTCCCATACGGCCATGTCGAGGGTGCCGACAGCGACGGAGCGCTCGCCGTGACCGCCGGGCTTCTCGTTCTTCATCATCGCGGCCCAGATGCGGTCGGGGTCCAGGTTGTCGCCCGCGTCGTTCATCAGGCTCGCGGGATCGGCTTCGAGCAGCCGCGGCACGAAGCGCTCCCGGATCAGGCCGCCCTGGCCGTAGCGGCCATTGGAGTTGAAACCGTAGCCGACCACCGTGCGGCCATCGCGCACCTGATCGGTCACGACGGCGACGAGCGAGAGCGTCATCCGGGAGAAGTCTATGTAGGCGTTGGCAATGGACGAGGCGATCGGCGCCGTCACTTCGCGGATGTCAACGATACGCATGGGAAGTCTCCATTGTCCTGCTTCGCACGGTATGGCCGAGACGCGGCGCGCTGGCCAACGCCGTCTCCTGATGTCCAGTCACGCCGCCAAATGTCGGACCCAGATAGAATCAATGTCGTGCGCCTTACAGCAAGAACCCTGCCGGGCAGCCAGAACGATCCGAACCCCGTGTCGGCATAGGCGGCGGTGTCGGTCATGATCTCGGCCGCCGCGAGGTCGGTCTCCTGGTGCAGCAGCCCCAAGATGGCCAGGCTGCCGCGCACGACGACGGCATTCAGCCCGGTGGAACCCGCTGGGAGTGCTGCTCCGCAGCTGGTCGGAAACGAGGTTGTAGTAGGTGATGCCACGCCCGGCGCCGAGGTACTTCGGGTTGGGTCCGGCATGGATGGCGCTGCTGGGTGCGAAGCGGATGCCGTCGGCCGAGGCCACCTTTCCGCTTCCCCAGATGTAGGCGATCAAGCAGGGCGTTTTGCGCCGCCATGGTCCGGGCGTCCGGGCATTGGCGGCGGCGATGGTCCTATGAGGTGCCGCCGTCCAGCAAACGCTGCTATCGCTTATAGCGGACATGTAGAAGTTAAGCTGTGATTTCATCTCCACCCGAAGGCGCTTCACGGCGTCAATAAATCGAACATCCCGCTATAATAATCAGTGGCTGTTCCACTATGGTTGGCATTTTCTGAATTGTTGCCATATACATCGGGCATCTGGGTTTCATCGATGTATGTTAGGGTTAGATTATGGATAGCTGCATGGCGCCTGTCTCAACCGCCGCGCCTGCATCCACTGACCAAACCAGCCAACGGGAGACCGCGGCCATTCCAAATTCGGCATCAACGGCAGTGGGCGCCGATTTTACCTGTGCCCAGGAACCTATCCACATCCCGGGCACCATTCAGCCGCATGGCGCCCTGCTGGCCATTGATCCCCTGCGCGACTGGACCGTGGTTGCCGCCAGCCGCAACACGGTTGAGCTGCTGGCCTTCCCATCCGTGGGCAGGGTGATGGGGCGCGGCATCGCCAGCCTCCTCGGCCAGCCCTTCGCCGAGGCGGTGCAGCGGCGTTTCCACGCCAACATGCTTCGGGGAGCGGCTCCGTGGCAGTCCACGCTCAAGGTGGCCGAGGCGGCCCCAGCGTTCGATGTGGCCGTCCACAGCCATGCCAGCCTGGTCCTGGTGGAAATGGAGCCGGCAGACGCCGAGGCGGACACCGAAGCCAAGGCCGTCATCCGCCAGCTTCAGCAGATCATGGTCATCCTTCGCGAGACGGGCAGCGACCTCGACGAACTGGCCCTGGTCACCGCCCGTGGCGTCCGACTCCTGACAGGCTACGAGCGGGTCGTGATCTACCGGTTCGACTCCGACTGGAACGGACAGGCCATCGTCGAAGACAAGGTTGACGACTGGGAAAACTCGTTGAGCGGCCTGCGCTTTCCTGCGTCCGACATCCCGGCGCAGGCCCGCGAGCTATACCGGCACAGCCCGATGCGCTGGGTCCCCGACCGGGACGCCGTGCCGGCACCGCTCGACATCGACCCCGCCTGGAACCCCGCCCAGCCCTCCGCCTGGACGGGCAGCGCGCCGCCGCCGCGGGCCATTGACCTGTCGTTCGCCTACCTGCGCAGCCTGTCCCCGGTGCACATGCAAATCCACCGCAACCTCGGCATCAACGGCTCCATGTCGCTGTCAATCCTGCACCAGGACCGGCTGTGGGGCCTGATGATCTGTCACCATCGCCAGCCGCACCACCCGTCCGCCAATCGGCGCCTGGCAGCCTCGGCGCTGACCGACGCCTTTGCGTTGCGCGTCGGACCCGCCGAGCACATCGCGACGGAACGGGCCCGGCGGGAAGATGTCGTCCGGCTTTCGGCGCTGCTGGCCCACATGGCGGAGGCGGACGACGTGACCGCAGCGCTGACGACCGGCGGCGTTACGGTCAACAGCCTGTTCACGTCCACCGGCGCCGCGGTGCTCTATGACGGCGTCGTTTCGGTTCTAGGGCACACGCCGCCGGTGGCGGATGTCCTCGAGGCCGCCGCCTGGCTGCGTACGCAGGGTGGCACGGCCCGGCTGTTCCAGACCAATAATCTTTGCACGGCGTTCCCGTCCTGGAGCCGGCACACGGCGATCGCCAGCGGCTTGCTCGCGGTTTTCCTGTCCGATGACCGGGCCAACATGCTGCTCTGGTTCCGGCCGGAGGAGGCGGAGCTGGTCACCTGGGGCGGCAGCTCCCGCAGCAAGGCGGCCGACGGCGCCCCCGGCCTGCCGAAGCATCCCTACGAGAAATGGACCGAGATGTGGCATGGGCTGGCAAGGCCCTGGGCCGAGTGGGAGGTGGAGATGGCCGAAACCCTCCGGCACGGCATCACCGACGTCATGGTGCGCAGCCTGCGCCGGATCGCCGACCTGAACGACAGGCTGCGCCAAAGCCAAAAGATGGAGGCTGTCGGCCAACTGACGGGTGGCATCGCGCACGACTTCAACAACCTGCTGGTCGGCATCCTCGTCAGCCTGGAGCTGATGCAGGTCCGGGTCGGCCAAGGCCGGATCGGCGACCTGGGCCGCTACATCGGCCTGGCCACAACCTCCGCCAACCGGGCGGCCTCGCTGACCCATCGCCTGCTGGCGTTCTCGCGCCGGCAAACCCTCGATCCGCAGTCGGTTGACGTGAACCGGCTTGCCACCTCGATGGAGGACCTGATCCGCCGCACCGTCGGCCCCGCCATCCGCGTCGAGACGATGATCCTGGGTGGCCTTTGGCGGACGTTGTGCGATGCCAACCAGCTTGAGAGCGCGCTGCTCAACTTGGCCATCAATGCGCGGGACGCGATGCCGGAGGGTGGCTATTTGACCATTGAGGGCGCCAACGTCACCCTGGACGAGGCGGACGCCGCCCGGCATGAGACCGCTTCTGGGCAGTATGTCATGGTGTCGGTCACCGATACCGGGTGCGGCATGGCGCCGGACGTGATCGCCCGCGTGTTCGAGCCGTTCTTCACGACGAAGCCGCTGGGCCAGGGCACCGGGCTCGGGCTGTCCATGGTTTACGGCTTTGCCAAGCAGTCGAACGGCCATACCCGCATCCACAGCGAGGTCGGACGGGGCACGACCGTGCGGATCTACTTGCCACGCTATGCCGGGATCGACGAGGCGGAGTCAGGCAGCCCAGAGCCAACCCCCGACATGGCAGGCAAGACCAAGGGAACGGTGCTGGTGGTGGACGATGAGCCAGCCGTGCGCCTGCTGGTCGGCGATGTGCTGCGCGACCTCGGCTACGACGTGATCGAGGCGGTTGACGGGCTGGAGGGGCTGCGTGTCCTGCAATCGAAGCAGCGCATTGATCTCCTGGTCAGCGACGTCGGCCTGCCCGGCGGGATGAACGGACGGCAGCTCGCCGACGCGGCACGGGTCCAGCGCCCCCGGCTGAAGGTGCTGTTCATCACCGGCTTCGCCGAGAACGCCGCGTGGGGCAACGGGAAGCTGGAACCCGACATGCAGGTGCTCACGAAGCCCTTCGCCCTGGACGCCCTGACCACCACGGTGGAAGCGATGCTGTGCTGACAGCCGCCCTGCCGAGTGGTGCGCTGCTGGCCCATCTGCGGACCGGGACGCGCACGGCCCACAACTGGCTCGAGGCACATGCGGCCCGGCTCCGGACCGGCCTTCGCCCCCGCACTACCCGACAAGCGCGGGCCATATAACGTTCGCGCAGGGCTCCCCGGCATGGCGCCTGCGGATGTTCGAGGCGATGGCGGCCTGCCGCCGGCGTATGGTGCCGGCGGTCCAGCCAGACATGTGCGGCGTCATCACCAGGTTCGTCAGGGTCTCAAACGGCAGCGCCGACGGTGGCGGGCCGGGCTGGCCCGGGGAAGGATAGCGATACCAGGTGTCAATCACCGCGCCAGCGATGGCGCCACCCTGCAACGCTTGGAACAGGGCATGCTCGTCCACGGTCGCGCCGCGCCCAACGTTCAGCAGCACCGCATGGGGCTGCATGGCGGCGAAGGCCGCGGCGCCGACGATCCCCCGGGTTTCCTCCGCCAGCGGCACCGACACCACGAAGCTGTCGGCCGACGCCCAGAACGCCGGCAGTTCCTCCAGCGTGAAGGCACGGTCCACGAGCGGGGAGGATGGGACGGCGCCGCGGTTGGCGACGACGACCTGCATTTCGAATGCCTTGGCTCGCCGTGCGATTGCCTGGCCGATGTGACCGAAGCCGAGCAGCCCGATCGTCGAGCCTGCCAGCTCGCCATGCGCGCGGTGCGCGGCGCCGGCCCAGTAGGCCCAGTCCCCGCGCCGGAGCCGCGCATCGGCGTCCGCCAGCGGCACAATTCGGGCCAGCAGCGCGGCCATCACATACTCGGCGATCGCCTGCTCATGGCCGAAGCAGTTGCACACGACGGCAGTGCCCGGCAGCGCCGCCAGGTCCACCGCGTCGTATCCGGCGCCGGGCACCTGGAACAGC
>CAXTDP010000419.1:0-5508 GCA_964242295.1 uncultured Acetobacteraceae bacterium
GCAGATGAAAAAGCCTTGCTGACCCAGGGCCGTCCACATAAGGCTGCTAGGAAGCCGATGCCGGACACGACATAGGCGACGATGCGCGTCGCCCCCTCTGCCCCCAGCAGCCGCATCCCGAGGTCGGCGAACGCCGCCGCGCCGAGGGCCACCAGCACCGTCGTCCGCAGCCCGGCGCTGCGCTGCCGCCACTGCCGCTCGAACCCGATGGCGGTGCCCAACACGAAGGCCGTCGCCAGCACCGCGACCGTGTAGGCGAAGTCAGACGCGGCAAACCGTGCGGCGGCCTGCAGCAGCACGTCGGGGTCTAGGACGCCACCCGCACCAGCAGCTTGCCGAAGTTCGCCCCCTTCAGCATGCCGATGAACGCCGCGGGCGCGGACTCCAGCCCGTCCACGATGTCCTCCCGGTGCCTGACCTTGCCCTCCGCCAGCCAGGTGCCGACGGTTTGCAGGAAGTCGTCCTGTTGGGCCGCGAAGTCCCACACAATGAAGCCGCGGATCAGCAGCCGCTTGGACAGCACCGCGCGCATCAGCGTCGCCTGGCTTGGCCCCTTCGGCGGCTCCGTCGCGTTATACATGGACACCAGCCCGCACACCGGCACCCGCGCAAATAGGTTCAGCCGCGGCAGCACGGCGTCCCACACCGCGCCGCCGACGTTCTCGAAGTAAACGTCCACCCCGTCCGGGCACGCCGCCGCCAGATGTCCCGGCAAATCCGGCGCCCGGTGGTCCAGGCAGGCATCGAAGCCCAGGCCCATGACATGCGCGCACTTGTCCGGCCCGCCGGCGATGCCGACCGCCCGCGCCCCGTGCAGCTTAACGATCTGCCCGACCAGCGAGCCGACCGGCCCGGCAGCCGCGGCCACCACCACGGTCTCCCCTGGCTTGGGCTGGCCGATGTTCAGCAGCCCGCAATAGGCCGTCATGCCTGGCATCCCGAGCACACCCAGCGCGGTGGACGGCGGATTGGGTCCCGGCGGCACGATCCGCAGCCCGCCGGGGTGCTTGGCCGGGTCCACCGCCGCGTGCTCCTGCCAGCCGGTCCGGCCTTCCACCAGGTCCCCGGGACGGAAGCCTTCGGCATTGGACTCCATCACCTCGCTGACGGTGCCCCCGACCATGGCCTCGCCGATGCCGACCGGGGGCGAGTAGGATGGCGCATCGCTCATCCGCCCACGCATGTAGGGGTCGAGGGACAGCCACAGCGTCCGCAGCAGCACTCCGCCGGGCGGAGCGGGCGGGACCGGCCCGTCCTCCATGCGGAAATCGTCCGGCTTCGGCTCGCCGACGGGCCGGCGGGCCAGGACGATGCGGCGGCTGACGGATTGGGACATGGCGGACCTCACTTACGGGGGTGCGGCTTTAAGGCTTCGGCAACATCAGCGGCACATTCTGCCGGGCACCAGCAAAACGCCAGGTGCCCCGCCATGCCCATCGCCGCCATCAGCCCTTCCACGACCGGGGCCAGCCCGCCTGGCACAGTCGTCACGATCGCCGCATCGCGTTTTCCAGCGGTCGTGCAGCCTGACCTGCGGGTGCAGGTCGGCAGCCTGGAAGCGACGGGACCGCAGAGCTACTTCGCCGTAGTTGGCGGCGGCTCGGGCAGCCCTGTCGCCTATAGCACCTACTTCGGACAGTTCAGCGGACCCGTCAGCAGCGCCGCGCTGGACGCCGATCCGTTCTCCGACCGGTTGCTGGACGTGGCGGCTGGGGACCTCGTGACCTTCGTGATGGCGGTGCAGAATGTGGCGCCTGGCGCCCTGGCTTGGGACCTGGTGCTGCGGGACACGCCGCCGGCAGGCTTCATCGTGCCGGTTGGCGGGGCGGACATCAACGTATTGGATGGGGCGGGCAACTCGCTGGACGCCACCGGAGACCTATTCAGCACGACAGACGGCCTGCATCTAGACCCCGGATCGCCGTTGGCCGGGTATGACCCGGACTCCGGACTGAACGTCGCTCTGGTCACGTTCACGTTGCAGGCCACAGGCGCAATGCCGGCGTTCCTGGCAACGCTGCGGAACACCGCCTCGGTGGTGCATGTCGCCGCAAGCTCCGGCGGCGCCAACTTGGCAGCCGGCGCGCCGGGGCTGGCAGGCTCGACCGAGGTGGTCACGGCGGCGCCCACAATCAGCACTGCGCTGACCGGCACGGGCTTTGCGGCAACCTCCGGCAACCAGTTGGCGGTCGGTGAAACAGCGGTTTTTCATGTCAGCGTGATCCTGCCAAGCGGGCGGAGCCAGGCGCTGCGTCTTGACGCCGTGGTTCCCGCCGGGCTGTCCCTGGTGTCGGAGACCATCACCTATGCCACCCCGGGCGTCACGGGGCTTTGGGTGGGGGAAACGTCCGGCTCTGGCTTCAACCTCGGCACGGTCAGCACCGTCAGCCCAATCAGGGTCGAATACGACATCGTCGCCCGTGCCACCGCCGCGGCGAACGGTTCGGTGCAGGCCGTGGTCAGCGCGTCCGACCCGGCGGGAACCGGCGGCCGGGTCAGCGCGGTGCAAGGGGCGCCGGTGGTCGCATTGGCACCGGCTCTGTCGGTCCAGGTGAACGGGCCGGGCCAGGTGCAAGCCGGGCAGCCCGCCACATACACGGTGCGGCTGTCGAACGCCGCCGGGGCGGCTTCGGCCTACGGCGTCACGCTCGCCGACGTGCTGGGCGCCGGGCTGACGCTGGTGCCTGGTACGGTTCAGGCGTCCGGTCCCGTCGCCGGCGCCGTGGTGAGCAGCGGGTCGGGCAGCACCCTGACAGTGACCACCAAGCAGCTTGATCCGGGCGAGTCCCTGCTGCTGACGCTGCAAGCTCAGGGAACCGGGCTTGTGGGAGCGGTGCTGCAATCCCAGGCGCGGGCGACCGCGGCATCGCTGCCCGGCGGCAACGCGGCAACCCAATTGGCGCCGGTGCTGGCGCCCGGGGCCGCTACGCTGGTTGCTCCCACCGCAGGCCTCACGCTGTCCGGCCTGTCTGCGCGCGTTGGGAGCGTCGTTACTTTGCACATTACCGCCTGGCTCCCGGCTGGGGACAACCCGGCGGTCCGAGTCGTCGCGCACCTGCCGGCTGGGCTGACCTTCGTGCCGGGGTCGGCGCAGGCAACTGGAGGCACCGCGCCGGTTGTGATCGCGGATGCAGACGGGGTCGCGATGTCGCTTGGGCCGGTCAAGGAGCCGGCCGACGGCGGGGCCATTTCGATTATTCTCAAGGGCGTTGTCGGCGCTGTCCCAGTCGGCGCCGGGCTGGGCTGCAGCGCGGTGGTTGAGACGGGATACGCGGCCTCCGCCGCAGCCGTGGCCACTGTGCAGGTGGCTGACACTCCGCCGGTGCTGGCCGGCCTGGCCGGCCTGGCCTCGACGACGGACGATGCTTCCGTTGCGCCGCTGACCGGCCTGACGCTGGCCGACCCGGACACCGGGCAAGTGCTGTCGGCGCAGGTCGTGCTGTCCAGCGCGGGGGACGGGCTGCTCACCAACTTGGGCGGCGGGCAGTATGACGCGGCGTTGGGACGCTACCAGGTGTCCGGACCGGCAGATGCCGTCCAGGCTGCCCTGCGCGGGCTGATCTTCGCGCCCACCGCGCACCAGCTCGCGTTTGGCGCGCAGCGGGCCACGACCCTGGCGGTCCAAGTGTCGGACGGCGCTGGCGGAGCGGCTGCGGCGGCGTCCGGGGTGGTCGCGCATGGGGCGGACACGGCGCCCAGCGTTGGCGGAACCGTGGCCGGGCAGGCCACCACGACAACCCAGGGATCGTTGCCGCTGGCCGGTTTGACGCTGGCCGACCCCGATGTTGGCCAGGTCGAAACGCTGCAGGTGCAGGTGATGCCGGGGCTGGGCAGGCTAGGTGGAACCTTGGGCTCCTACGACCCGGCGACCGGCACCTACACTGCCCATGGCACCGTGGATGCGTTGCAGGCCGATGCGCGCGAGCTGGTGTTCACGCCCGCCGGCGCCGGGGATGCTACCCTGGCCGTCACGCTGGACGACGGCGCCGGCGGGGTCGCACAGGACGCGGCGACCACGGTGCATATCCAGGCCACGGCGGACACGGCCGGGGTGGCGCAGCACTTCCTGCAACTGCCCAGCGCAACGTTCCTGGCCAATGCCGGAGGGCAGCAGACGACGCTGGTGGGGGAGCAGTATAACGGTCCCGTCAGCTATTTGCAGTCGCAGCTGATCTATGACAGCGCCGACCCCGCGGTAATCGTGGCGCACACGGACAGCACGTTCATCAAGAGCTTTTCGGGCTTCTGCGCCATCCAGGTGGCGGGTGGGCGCAACGTGGTGGACGCGGGGCCAGGGTCCAACTTCATCGTCGGCGGGACCGGGGACGACACCTTCTTCCTGAACGGCAGCCAGGGCGCGGTGACGTGGGACACGATCACCGGTTTCCACCCCGGCGACACGGTGACGCTGTTTGGGTTCCATGCCGGCACGTCCCGCTTTGCCTGGATGGAGGCGGAGGGGGCGACCGGCTACACCGGACGGACGATCCATGCGGATTTGGCGGGGAACGGCGGGATCACGGCCAGCCTGACCTTTGCGGGTACGACGGCCCTGGATACGGACGGGTATGCGGTCACGACCGGGACGGTGGGCGGGGTGGATTACTTGGCGGTGACAGCGGCGCGGTGACGGTAGGGTATGGCTGACCGGCGGTAAGGTGAAGCGCGATTGGCAATGGCAACCGGCATTTGCGGTCCCACGACGTCGGACCAGACGCAGGGACTTCGGATAGGAACTGGCGGACCCGAGACGATTCGAACGTCCGGCCTTTGCCTTCGGAGGGCAACGCTCTATCCAGCTGAGCTACGGGTCCCGCTCACGCGTCATAGCCCAACCGGTCCCGCCCGCCAAGGCCATTCCACGTCCTTCCGACTGCCATGCCGCCGCAGCCCGGTCCGCACCGGACGGCAACGCGCCACGGTTGAGCATCCACCCGATCACATCTCCGATCACCTTGTCCCTCGCCACGTCCCGCATCAGCAGGTGATATCCGCCGTCATAGTAGCCCCGCCGCACCGTCGCCGGCATACGCCGCCACGCCCGGGCCATCGCCTCCGGCGGCACCAGCGTGTCGTTTGCGCCATACAGGACCAGCGTGTTCGGCGGCAGCGCCGGAGCGGCGTCCTGGGCCGCGTCCATCAGGTCGGTCAGGCCGCGCAGCGTGTCGAACCGGGTGCGGCGGATCGTCAGCGGGTCGCGCGCCAGGCGGATCAGCGCATCCCGGTTGTCGCTGGCGCGCACGCGGAGCGGCACCTCGCCCCCCGTCACCTGCAAGCCCGGCGCCACGGTGCTGACCAGCCACAGCCCGCTGCTCAGCAGGACGCCCTGCTGCGCCCGACCCCAGACCGCCGGCGCCAGCAGCACCCAGCCATCGGCCGGCGCCTCCCGCCCGGCGGCCATGGTCATGGTCAGGGCGCCGCCCATGCTCTCGCCCATGACATATACGGGGACGCCGGGATAACGGGCGCGCAGCAGCGCCAGGCCGGCGGCGGCATCGGACTGCAAGG
>CAXTDP010000420.1:0-5494 GCA_964242295.1 uncultured Acetobacteraceae bacterium
GGGCGTAGCCCATGTGGCCGATGCTGGAATACGCCATCAGCCGCTTGATGTTGGTCTGCCCGATGGCCGCCAACGATCCCAACAGCATGGATGCAATGCTGACCAGGACGATGATCCCGGTCCACTGCGCATTGAGGTGGCCGAACGGCACCTCCAGCGCACGGAGCAGCAGGGCGATGGCGGCAACCTTCGGCGCCGTGCTCATGAACGCCGTCACCGGCGTCGGCGCACCCTCATAAACGTCCGGCGTCCACATGTGGAATGGCACTGCTGAAAGTTTGAACGCCAGCCCGGCGATGATGAAGACGATACCGACGATCAGCCCAGCGGACGCCCTCGCCGGGTCGGTGAGCGCCTGCGCCAGCTCGCCGAACTGCATGGTGCCGGCGAAGCCGTAGGCCAGCGAAATGCCATACAGCAGCAGCCCCGACGCCAATGCGCCCAGCACGAAGAACTTGAGGCCGCTTTCGGCGGAGCGGAGATTATCCCGGTCGAAGGCGCACAGCACATACAGCGCCAGGGATTGCAGCTCCAACCCAAGGTAAAGCGTCATCAGGCTGGCAGTGCTGCACATGATCATCATGCCAACCGTGGAGAGCAGGATCAGCACCGGAAACTCGAACCGGCTAATGCCTGCCTGCACGTTCCAGTCCAGCGCCAGCACCGCGCTCAGCCCAGCACCGGCCAGGATCAGCAACTTCATGAACGTGCCGAAGCCGTCCACCACGAACAGCCCACGATAGGCCGCCCCATACGGGGTGGATACCGCCAACACGCCTGCCAGCATCAAAGCGGCCAGGGACAGCATGGTGCAGAAGAACGCCGGATCGGGCTTTTTCAGGACGCCGAACACCAGGATCGCCATGGCGCAGACGGCCAGCGCGATCTCCGGCGCCGCAGCTCCCCAGTTCATTGCGGCGGCGATCATGGCGCGATCCCCGCAAGCTGTGGCACGGCCATGGCCGCTACATGCTGCTCGACCATCGCGTGCACCGTGGCGTCAAAGAATTGCGTGAAGCTGCTGGGATAGACGCCCATCCACAGCGTCAGCCCGACCAGCGGCGCAAAGATGGCGATCTCCCGTGGCGACAGATCCAGGATGCCGCGCAGGTCGTCTCGCGTCAGCTTGCCGAAGATCACCCGGCGATACAGGTAGAGCATGTAGACCGCCCCGAGGATCATGCCGAAGCTGCCGAGATAGGCGAGATACAGGCTGACCTTGAAGGCACCGACCAGCACCAGGAACTCGCCGACGAAGCCGGAGGTGCCCGGCAGCCCGACGCTGGCCATCGTGAACACCATGAACATCAAGGCGTAGCCCGGCATGCGTCCGGCCAAGCCGCCGTAACGCGCAATATCCCGCGTGTGGATGCGGTCATAGATCACGCCGACGCATAGGAACAGCGCCGCCGAGACGATGCCGTGCGACAGCATCTGGAACAGCGCCCCCTGCACGCCCTGGGCGTTGAAGGTGAAGATGCCGATGACCACCACGCCCATGTGCGCCACGGACGAGTAGGCAATCAGCTTCTTCATGTCCGTCTGCGCGAAGGCGACCAACGACGTATAGATCACCGCAATGACGCCGAGCGAAAACATCAGCGGCGCGAAGTATTGCGATGCCTGCGGCAGCATCGGCACTGAAAAGCGTAGGAAGCCATAGGCTCCCATCTTCAGCAGCACGCCCGCCAGGATAACGGAGCCGGCAGTCGGCGCCTCGACGTGGGCGTCCGGTAGCCAGGTGTGGACCGGCCACATTGGCACCTTGACCGCAAATGATGCGAAGAAGGCCAGGAACAGCCAGAACTGCATCCGCGCTGGGAAAGGCGTGTGCATCAGCACCGCCAGGTCTGTCGTTCCGGCGGCACGCCAAATCGCCAGCAACGCCAGCAGCATCAGGATGGAGCCGGCAAGGGTATAAAGAAAGAACTTGAAGCTGGCGTAAACCCGGCGCGGCCCGCCCCACACCCCGATGATGAGGAACATCGGGATCAGCACACCCTCGAAGAACATGTAGAACACGATGAAGTCCTGGGCGGAGAACATGCCGACCATCATGGTTTCCAGCACCAGGAAGGCGAGCATATACTCGCGGACCCGGACGGTGATCGCCTCCCAACTCGCCAGGATGCAGATCGGCGTCAGCGCGGTGGACAGCAGCACGAACAAGACCGAGATGCCGTCTACCCCCATGCGATAGCCAACCCCGAACTCCGGCAGCCAGGACAGGCTTTCCTGGAACTGGAACCCGGAATTCGCAGTGTCGAACTTGACCCATAGCACCAGGGAGATCGCGAATACGATCAGGCTGGTCCACAGCGCAGCCCAGCGGGCGTTGCTGGCGATTACTTCTTCCGTACCACGCACGGTCATGATGAACAGCCCACCGGCCAAAGGCAGCCAGGTCAGCAGGGACAGGATCGGAAAGCCGGCGGCATTGGTCATGGTGAGGCAGGCCTACCGGTAAACAAGGAAGATGCTGACCAGCACGACAAGGCCGATCAGCATGGTAAAGGCATAGACGGCAATGGAGCCGGTCTGGATGCGGACGACCTGGGCCGACCCGTCGGTAGTCAGCGCGGCGATGCCGTTCGGCACGCCGTCAATCAGCGTGGCATCGCCGACCTGCCACAGCAGCCGCGCCAGGCGTCCAGCCGGGCGGACGAAGATGCGGTCATACAACTCGTCGAAGTACCACTTGTTCAGCACGAAATCATAGACGCGCGGCACTGCGGCAGCCATCCGGGCCGGCAGCTCCGGCCGCATTACGTACATGAAGTAGGCCAGCGCAATGCCGAGCACGCCCACAAGCGTCGGCAGCAGCGAAGCCAGCAGCGGCACATGCTCCATGTCGTTGAGGACGGTGTTGGTCGGGGCGTTGACGATGGCGCCGCGCCAGAAGTCGTGCCAGTCCTCGCCGATGAACCAGCCGCGAAACACAAAGCCGGTGACGATGGCGCCCAGGGCCAGCAGAAGCAGCGGAACCAGCATCACTGCCGGGCTTTCGTGCACGTGTTCCATCGTGTGCCGGTCGGCGCGGGGCGTGCCGTGGAAGGTCAGGATCAGCAGGCGCCAGGAATAGAATGCCGTCAGGAACGCTGCGACGATGCCGCACAGGAAACCATAAGAGCCAACCAGGTTGCCCCTGGCCCAGGCCGCTTCCAGGATAGCGTCCTTCGAGTAGTAACCAGCGAAGAACGGGATGCCGGCCAGGGCCAGGCTGCCGACCCACATCACACCGTAGGTCACGGGAATATGGCGCCAGATGCCGCCCATGCGGCGGATGTCCTGCTCATCCGACATGGCGTGGATCACCGACCCGGCGCCGAGGAACAGCAGCGCCTTGAAGAAGGCATGGGTGAATAGGTGGAAAACGGACACCTGGTAGGCGCCGACCCCGGCCGCCAGAAACATGTAGCCAAGCTGCGACATGGTCGAATAGGCGATGATGCGCTTGATGTCGTTCTGCACGCAGCCGATGGTCGCAGCGACCAGGCAGGTCGTGGCGCCCAGGAAGGCCACGAAGTCCAACGCGCCCGGCGCATACTCCAGGATCGGCGACATGCGAGCCATCAGGAACACGCCTGCCGTCACCATAGTGGCGGCATGGATCAGGGCGGACACTGGGGTCGGTCCCTCCATCGCGTCGGGCAGCCAGGTGTGCAGGCCCAACTGCGCCGACTTGCCGCAGGCACCCAGGAACAGCAGGACGCCGATGACCTCATAGGCGCGCCAGTTGCTGCCCAGCACGTGGTAGGTCTCGTTCAGGTGGTCGTGCACGTGGCCAAAGATGTCGGGGAACTCGACCGAGCCGAACATCAGGAACACCAGCGCAATCCCGACCGCGAAGAACAGGTCACCGACCCGGTTCACGACAAAGGCCTTCATCGCAGCCCGGTTGGCGCTGGGCCGGTCATACCAGTAGCCAATCAGCAGGTAGCTCGCGAGGCCGACGCCTTCCCATCCAAAGAATAGCTGCACCAGGTTGTCCGCTGTCACCAGCATCAGCATGGCAAAGGTAAACAGGCTGAGATAGCTGAAGAACCGCGGCACCGTCGCATCGTGGCTCATGTAGCCGACGCTGTAGATATGGATGAGCGTCGCGATGAACGTCACCATCGCCACCATCATTGCCGAAAGCGTGTCGTAGTGCAGCGCCCACTCGACGTGGAAGCCCTCGACGTCAATCCAGGTGCCGAGGCTTACGACGCCGGGCAAGCCCTCCCCGGTCAGGAACGGCAGGAAGATGGCAGCGCCGCAAACGGCTGCAACGCACATGCATAGGATGGTGACGGCCTCGCTGGCCTTGTCCCCAATCTGGCGGCCGAACATGCCAGCAATGAGGGCGCCCACCAGGGGCGCGAAGACGGCAACGGCATACAGCATGGTCTAGCCCCGCATCAGGGTGACGTCCTCGACCTCGATCGAGCCGCGGTTGCGGAAATAGACGACGACGATGGCCAGGCCGATGGCAGCCTCCGCCGCGGCGACGGTCAGCACGAACAGCGCAAACACCTGCCCCGCAAGGTCACCGAGGGCGGAGCTGAAGGCGACCAAGTTCAGGTTTACCGAGAGCAGCATCAGCTCGATGGACATCATGATGACGATGATGTTCTTGCGGTTCAGGAAGATGCCGAAGATGCCCAGCACCAGAAGAATCGCACCTACAAACAGGTAGTGGCCGACGCCGATGGTGGTCATCCGTGCTCTCCTGGGCCGGGCTTGCCGATGCCGTGCTCATGCGGCTCGTCTTGCGTGAGGGCCAAGGCCGGCTCAGGCTTCGGACGCAAGATGCCGGTGACGTTCGTGCCGACACCGCGGGCGACAGGCATCATCTCCAGCGTGTCGGCGACGGTGCGAGCGTTTTGCCGGGCGATGTTCTGCCGCTTGCTGGTGGTGCGCTCGCGATGGGTTAGGACAATGGCCCCGATCATCGCCACCATCAGGATCAGCCCGGCCGTCTGGAACAGGAAGATGTAGTCCGTGTAGATCAGCCGCCCCAATGCCTGCGTATTGCTGACCGCGCCTGGAGTGCTGCTCAGACGCAGGGTCATGGCCTGCGGCGCGAACTCCCAGCCGCCGAGGACGAACACCAGCTCAAGCAGCAGCACTGCGCCGACCGTGGCGCCGACTGGCAAATAACGCTGGTAGCCCTCGCGTAGCTGGCCGAAGTTCACGTCCAGCATCATCACGACGAACAGGAACAAGACCGCGACCGCGCCGACGTAGACGATCACCAGGATCATCGCCAGGAACTCGGCCCCGGCAATCAGGAAAAGCGCCGCGGCATTGAAGAACGCGAGGATCAGGAACAGCACGGAATGCACGGGGTTGCGCGACGTCACCACTGCGGCTGCGGAGCCGATTAGGATGGCGGAGAACAGGTAGAAGGCTGCGGCGGTGATCATCGGCGCGGGCCCTAGCGGAACTGCGAGTCGAGTTCGAGCCGCTTGGACAGCTCGCTTTCCCAACGGTCGCCGTTCGCGAGCAGCTT
>CAXTDP010000421.1:0-4358 GCA_964242295.1 uncultured Acetobacteraceae bacterium
GTTCCAGGTCGGCCGGCCCGGCGCCCAGAACAGTGGGCAGCACGTCGGCCTCCCGCAGCAGCAGGTCGGCCAAGTAGGGGCTGCCGCCGCCCAGCGCCGCAAGGGCTGCCGCACCCTCCTGCGACATGGCCAGGGCGGCGTAAACCGGGCCGAGCGCGGCGTAGCGTTCCGTCAGGCGGTCGGCCGCCGCGGGGTCGCCGGGATGCGGCCATGAGCGACACGGCAGGGGTGCAGGAGCGTCCATCGGACGCGAAGGTGACCGGCGCGCCGCCCTCGCGTCAATCAGCAACGACGCCGATGCCCCGGTCGGGCCTGCGCCGGCTTTGGCTCGGGATGGCGTGGCTGGCCGGTGCGGCGCTGTCCCTGCTGGTCGGGGCGGCGGTGGTGGCTATGGCGGCGTTGTTGATGGTGGTCTGGCGTTCGGCGCAGGGTCCGGTGGACGTGACATGGCTTGTCCAGCAAGCAGCCGCCCACATCGGCAACCCCGCCGACCCGAACCGCCCGCGGATCGGCCAGGTGACCGTGCAATGGCTCGTCTTCGACAAGGGAAACGGGCGTCCCCTGCAGGTGGACCTGCGCGGCTCGGAGATCATGGGCCGCGGCTCCGCGCCGGCAGCCACGCTGTCCCACGCGCAGGTACTACTGTCCCCCGCCGCGCTGCTGCATGGCGAGGCGGCGCCGCATGCCGTCGTGCTGGACGGGCTGCGCCTGCGCCTGGTGCGGGACCAGCAGGGCCGGGTGGACCTGGACGACGGGACCCCGGCGGAGCCGGGGCCGCCCGCCGGCTCCTTGAGCGAGACCATCGCGCTGCTGCGCCGGCCCGTTGGAGCCGAGGCGCCCGGCAACGGCACGTCCATCCGGACCATCCTGGCCCAGCTTGCCACCGTCGAGGTGCGGGACGTTGATGTGGAGATGCAGGACCGCCGCCTGGGCGCCGTCCTGCGTCTGGACAATGGTGGCGTGGACCTGCGCCGCCAGCCCGGCGGCGGCGTGCTGGGCACGGCCAACCTTCGCCTTTGGGTCGGTGATGTTTCATCAGACCTGACGCTACGGGCCGAGCTGGGAGAGGCCGGGGCAGGAACTCGCGTGACCGCGGCGCTGTCGCCGGTGTCGCCTGCTGCCCTTGCCCGTGCCGCGCCGGGACTGGCGCCGCTCGCGCCCGCGGATACGCTGATCGCGCCGTCGGGCACGCTGGACTTATCCCCTGGCCTGGCGCCGCGCAGCGCCGCGGTAAAGGCCGAGGCAGGCGCCGGCAGCATCGTCCTGCCTGGTGCGTCGGTGCCGTTCGAGGGAGTGTCCCTGGCCGCCACCGCGTCCTGGAACGGTCCGGAAACCTGGCGCGCTCCGGACCGGCTGGATGTCGGCAAGGCCCAGGCCGTCGTAGCCTCCTCGCGCGGTGGCTGGCCCACGACCATCGCAGGGTCCGGTCAGGCAACCAGGGATGCCGCCGGCATCCACGCCGACCTGACGGCCACCCTGGACCATGCGGCCTTCGCAGATTTGCCGGCGATGTGGCCTGCGGCGTGGGGCGGCCATGCCCGGCCCTGGATTGTGGAGAACCTGACGTCCGGCACCGCCCGCAACGGCCGCTTCACCGCCACGGTGCAGGCCGCGGCAGACGGGTCCGGGGCGCGGCTGACCGCTGCCGAGGGAACGCTGCTGGGCGACGACGTGACGATCCACTGGCTGCGCCCGGTCCCGCCCATCGAGCACGCGCAGGCCGTGCTGACGCTGGTGAACCCGGATGTGCTGGAGATCGCCATCCCTGGCGCACGTCAGGGAACGGCTGTGCTGTCCAACGGCATCGTCCGGATCAAGGGGCTGTCGGTCAAGGACCAGGACCTGGCGCTGACCGCCGACATCGCCAGCACGGTGCCGGAGCTTCTGACGCTGCTGAAGCATCCCCGGCTGCACCTGCTGGACCGCCATCCCATTGCCATCCAGCGGCCGGCAGGGACCATGTCCGGCACCCTGCGCATCACCCTGCCGCTGCAGCACGACCTGGTGTTCGAGGACCTGGACATCCACGCCAAGGCCCGGTTCGTGGGGTTGCGGCTGGGCGGGCTGATTGCCGGACGGGACCTGGACCACGGCGACATGACGATGGACGTGACGCAGGATGGGCTGCACGCAGCCGGCCAGGCCGCGGTGGGCACCATTCCCGCCACGGTGTCGGTTGACATGAACTTCCGCAACGGCGGTCCGGCCGAGGTGGTGCTGCAAGCGACGGCAGCCGGCCAGGCCACGGCAAAGCAGTTGGCGGCGGCCGGGCTGGATTTAGGCGGCATTGCCGGCGTTGGGCAGGCAGACTTCAAGGTGGCCTATGCCGCGCAGCGGGACGGGCAGGCCAGCGTCCAAGTGCAATCCGACCTTCGGGACATGGCGCTGGCGCTTGCCGGCTGGGCCAAGGCGCCGGGCCAGCCCGCCACCGCCAACGTGCAGCTCGTGCTGCGCAAGGACAAGCTGGAGGGCATACGCGACCTGGAGGCGCACGGACCGGACATGGACGTGCGCGGCCGGGTGGAGATGGTGGGCGACCGGCCGCTGCGCCTGGTGCTGGACCCAATACACCTTGGACCCACCAGGGCGCGTGGCGAGATACTCTTGCCGTCCCATCCCGGCAATCCCATACGCGCCACCCTGAACGGGTCCGTGCTGGACTTGGCGCCCAGCCTGTCCCGCCCGAAGGCGGCTCCCCAGTCCCGCAGCGTGCGGGAGGAGCCAGGGACGCCATTCGTCGCCGACGTGCGCTTCGACAAGGTGCTGCTGGCCAAGGGACGGGGCATCGGCTCGGTCACGGCTCATGCCGAGAGCGACGGCCGCCGGGTGAACGTGCTGCACGTGCAGTCGAGCGGCCGGGAAGCGGTCCGGCTCAGCGTCGTGCCGCGTGGGAGCGGGCGGGCCATCAGCTTGCGGACCGGCGACGCCGGCGGGCTGGCGCAAGCGTTGGACCTCACGGACAGCGTGGAGGGCGGCACCCTAGTGCTGGAAGGGAGCTACGACGACAGCCGTGCCGACCCGCCGCTTTCGGGCACCGTGGCGCTCAACAACTTCCACGTCCGGGACGCGCCCGGCGTTGGCAAGTTCCTGCAGGCGCTCACGGTGTATGGCATCGGCGAGGCGATGAGCGGCCCGGGGCTGCTGTTCAGCCAACTGACGATGCCGTTCCGCTGGGAGGGCGGCGTGCTGACGCTGCAGGATGCGCGGGCGTTCAGCACCTCCCTGGGCCTGACGGCCGAGGGGCGGGTTGACACCGTCGCCAGCACGCTCGACCTGAAAGGCACCGTCGTTCCGGCCTATGCAGTGAACTCTGCCCTGGGACGCTTGCCGCTGGTCGGCAAGCTGTTCAGCCCGGAGCGGGGCGGTGGCTTGGTGGCGGTGAATTACACCTACCGCGGGCCGTTCAAGGATGCGTCGGTGTCGGTCAACCCGCTTTCGGCGCTGACGCCGGGGTTCATGCGCAGGCTGTTCAACATGTTCGATTAGGCCGGCCTGCGTCCAGGGTGGACGCAGGCCGGGCCAACTTCTTGTCTGGGGCGCAGGCCTGCGGTTCCAAGTTCGCTCGCCGCGCGTCCGGACCCGGCCGGCATCTGCGTTAGGAGAGTTACCGATGAACGTGCAGGCAATCCTGTTCGACGTGTTTGGCACCGTGGTGGACTGGCGCGGCAGCCTGATCGAGGAGCTGTCGGCCTGGGGCGCCGAGCGCGGGGTCGGGGCGGACTGGACCGGGCTGGTGGATAGCTGGCGCGGCGTCTATGCGCCCAGCATGGACCGGGTGCGGCGCGGCGAGTTACCTTGGACCAAGCTGGACGAGCTGCACATGGCGACGCTGCGGGAGATCGGGCCGCGGTTCGGGCTGGTTGGGCTATCGGACGCGGACCTGGACTGGGTGAACCGCGGCTGGCACCGGCTGCGGCCCTGGCCGGACTCGGTGCCGGGGCTGCGGGCGTTGCATGCGAGCTACATCCTGGGGCCGCTCAGCAACGGCAACGTGTCGCTGCTGGTGGACATGGCGCGGGGCGCCGGGCTGCCGTGGGACGTGATCCTGGGGGCCGAGGTGTTCGGGCACTACAAGCCCGATCCGGAGACATACCTGGGCGCATGCAGGCTGCTGTCGCTGGAGCCGGGTCAGGTGATGCTGTGCGCGGCGCACAACAACGACCTGGCGGCGGCGCAGAAGCTGGGACTGCGGACGGCATTCATCCCGCGGCCGACGGAGTATGGGCCGTTGCAGGTGCGGGACTTCGGGCCGGAAGGAGAGTGGGACGTGGTTGCGGCGGACATGGAGGACTTCGCGGGCCGGATGGCGGCGTAGGCTGCTCGCTCCTGCTCCCTCTCCCTCCGGGAGAGGGTTGGGG
>CAXTDP010000421.1:4368-5488 GCA_964242295.1 uncultured Acetobacteraceae bacterium
AGGCCGCAAGTACGGCATCTGCTCAGAATAGAGCGGCAGCGTTTCGGCAGGTGCAGCCCGTTGCTCCGCAGCCGAGACCTCCTCACCCCGGCCCTCTCCCTCCGGGAGAGGGAGAAGAAAGCGCCTACGCCGGACGTATCAGGCGATGCTGCTTCTTTCCGGCTGACAGCTTCACCGCACCGTCCCGCAGGTCGGCCGCCGACACCATGGCCGCCTCGTCCGTCAGCGCCACGTCGTTCACCCGGGCGCCGCCTCCCCGGATCAAGCGGCGGGCCTCGCCTAGACTCAGCACCAGGCCGCTGTCGGCAAACAAGCGTATGGCGGCGATACCGGCATCCAAGTCCGCGGCGTTCACGGCATGGGTGGGCAGCGTGTCCGCGGCGGCCCCGTTCTCGAATGCCTGCCGGGCCGTTTCCGCCGCCGCCGCGGCGGCCTCGGCTCCATGCGCCAGGGTCGTTGCGGCTGTCGCCAGCACCTTTTTCGCCTCATTGATCTCCGCGCCGGGCAGGGCCTCCAGACCCGCGATCTCCGGCAGCGGCAGGTCGGTGAACAGGCGCAGGAAGCGGCCCACGTCGGCGTCCTCCGTGTTGCGCCAGAACTGCCAGTAGTCGTAGGGCGACAACCGGTCGGCGGCCAGCCACACCGCGCCGCGGGCGGTCTTGCCCATCTTGGCGCCGCCGGCCGTCGTGATCAGCGGCGTCGTCAGGCCGAACACCTGGCGTCCCTCCGTGCGCCGCACCAGCTCGACGCCGGACACGATGTTGCCCCACTGATCCGATCCGCCCATCTGCAGCAGGACGCCATGCCGCCGATTCAGCTCGCGGAAGTCATAGCTTTGCAGGATCATGTAGTTGAATTCGAGGAACGTCAGCGGCTGCTCGCGTTCGAGGCGCAGGCGCACGCTGTCGAAGGTCAGCATCCGGCCAATCGTGAAGTGCGGACCGACATCCCGCAGCAGCTCGATGTAGCCGAGCTTGTCCAGCCACTCCGCGTTGTTCTGCACGGCGGCGTCTGAGGGTCCGTCGCCGAACTGCACGAAGGGCGCGAGGCAGCGGCGGATGCCCGCCATGTTGGTGGCGATGCGGGCGTCGTCCAGCATCTGCCGGGCCTCGTCCTTGCC
>CAXTDP010000422.1:0-5470 GCA_964242295.1 uncultured Acetobacteraceae bacterium
TGATGTCGAGCTTCTCCTTCAGCGTGTCGAACGCGCGGTAGAAGTCGGCGCCGGTCCGGTCGAGCTTGTTGATGAAGATGATGCGCGGCACGTTGTAACGGTCGGCAAGACGCCAGTTGGTCTCGCTCTGCGGCTGCACGCCGGCCACGCCCTCGATGATGAACACGGCGCCATCAAGCACGCGCAGCGACCGGTTGACCTCGATGTTGAAGTCGATGTGGCCCGGCGTATCAATGATGTTGATGCGGTGGTCCTTCCACTCGCACGTCACCGCCGCGGAGGTGATGGTAATGCCGCGCTCACGCTCCTGCGCCATGTAGTCGGTCGTAGTGTTGCCGTCATGCACCTCGCCGATGCGGTGGGACACGCCGGTGTAGTACAGAATCCGCTCAGTCGTCGTGGTCTTGCCGGCGTCAATGTGCGCAGTGATGCCGATGTTGCGGATGCGGGCAAGCGGGTTGGTCTCAGACACGGTTGATCTCCATACGGCAGCAGGCGCAGCGGGACACCTGTCCCGCGCGCCGTGCGAACTGGACGTGTCCTGCAACGCCGGCACGATCACGTTAGTGCTTATGTGCGGGAGGAAACGCGGTTTTGCAAGCTTTGGGACGGCATGGCAGGGGCCGAATCACCGGGCGGTCCAGCCCTCCGGCACGTCCTGCACCCGGCCCTCGCCGCGCAACTTGTCCAGGTGCGCAATCACGTTGCGCTCCGCGGCGCGCAGCAGGCGGGGGTCCACGTCGGCATACAACTCTGCCGTGACCGCCCGCGATGTCCGCGGCTGCGGGCCGAGGGCGGCGAGGATCGCGGCTTCCCGTTGCAGACGGTGGTCCAGCAGGGCTTGGATGAAGCCGCGCGGCTCGGGGATGGGCGGGCCGTGGCCGGGCAGCAGCAGGCGGTCGTCCCGGGCCAGCAGGCGGCGCAGGCTCGCGAAGTAGTCCGCCATCCCCCCGGAGGCGACGGTGCTGGTGCTCCAGCCCATCACCGTGTCGCCGCTGAACAGCGTGCCGTCCGGCCCGGCGAAGCACAGATGGTCCGGCGCATGACCCGGCGTGTGGACCGCCTGCCAACCGCCCACCCGCTCGCCGTCGCGCAGCGCACCGTCCAGTGCGACTAGCGTCTCCGGCGCGTGCCAGCCGAATACCGGCGCGCCCGTGGCGGCGCGCAGGGCCGGCAATCCATCAAGGTGGTCGGGATGGGTATGGGTCAGCACGATCCGCGTCACAAGCCCGGCGGCCAGGATGGCTGCAAGGTGCCCGGCGTCGTCCGGGCCGGGGTCCAGGACCGCGTGGCCGCCGGGTTCCTCAATGAGATAGGTGTTGGTGCCCCAATTGGTCATCGGGCCGGAGTTCGGCGCGACGATGCGGCTGATGCCGGGCACCACGGGCAGCACGGTCCCGCGGGGCGGCTCCGGCTCCGTCAGGAACAAGGCGTGGCCTCGCCTTCCATGCACACGGCGCCGGATGGGTCCAGCGTGCGCGTCCTCCAACTGGGACCATCCTGCCACGCCTGCAGGCGCAGGGCAGCGCCGGCAAAGGCCGGGCGGCGTCCGCGGAAGCTGAACCGGGACAGCGCGACGCCGGGCAGCGCCGCCATCCAGGTAGCCTGCAGGGGACCGTGGACGATCAGTCCGGGATAGCCCTCCTCGTCGCGCACGTAGTCCGCATCATAGTGGATGCGGTGGCCGTTGCCGGTCAGGGCAGAGTAGCGGAACAGCAGCACGGGATCCGGATGCACGGTGCGGTCCTGCCCCGCCGCTATGGGTGGCGCCGGGTTGGCTGCCTTCACGGCGGCGCCCTCGGCGCCGCGATACACCAAGTCCTGGCGTTCCTCCACGGCCGGGCCGTCGGGGCCGGTGATGACGTGGTCCACGGTCACGAACACCAGGCGGCCGGTGCCGCCCTGCTTGTCTTGGACGGAGCGTATGGTGCTGGTGCGGGTCACGGCATCCCCGGCGTGCAGCGGCGCCAGCAGCCGGACCTCGCCGCCGGCCCACATGCGGCGCGGCAGGTCGTGGACGGGCGGCAGGAAGCCGCCGCGGCGCGGGTGCCCATCCGGCCCCAACCCATCCGGCGGCACCCAGTCCTGGAACAGCGTCCAGTGCCAGCCCGGCGGCACCTGGTCCGGCGTCGGCACGCCCAGGGTGGCGGCCATGCGGTGCAGCATGCCGGCATCAACGACGTCGGTGCGGGTGTCAGTGCGGCCGATGTAGGCGTCGTAGGTCATGGGGGCAGGACGCACCGGCGGACGGCAGGCGTCAAGTTCTGCAGTTGGCGTCGGGCGGCCATTGCCGGGCCACACCACATTTGGCCAAGTTCCAAACCCGGCAGGCCGTGAGTGCGACCCCGGCAGCATCACTTCGGGGCGTTGCTCGCGTCACCTGCGGATATGCCCGGTTTCAGACGCACGCGGGGCTGCTGGCGCGATGCGTATGCCGCCGCCCCTCCCGTCAGCAGGCGCAAATCCACCGCCTGCCCCATCGCCATGTAACCTGCCCGGTTCGGGTGCAGGCCGTCGCCTGGCCCGCCAGTGGTGCTGTTGGGCTTGAACTCCGCACGCATCCCGCCCGTCGCCGGATCGGCGGTCGCGGCGTCAAAATCCACCACGCCGTCGAACAGGCCGCCGTTGTTGCGCATGAAGTCGTTGAACGCTTGGCGCTTCTGCTCGACCTCCGGGGGGCGGTGGGCGTCGCTGGTCGTGCCGACGATGCTGGTCAGCGTCGCGCCGATCACCCGGACGCCGGGGATCTTCTCGCGCAGCCGGGTGACGCCGGCCTTCATGCCGTCGCGCACCTGCTCCATCGAGGCGTTGCCGTTGGTGCTGAAGTCGTTGATCCCTTCCAGCCAGATGACATCGGTGACGCCGGACAGGCTCAGCACGTCGCGCTCCAGCCGGGACAGGGCGCTCGGGCCGCCGGGCGCCGGATTGGCCGGCGAGTCATCTGCCGGGCCGACCACCTGGTTGCCGCCGATGCCCTGGTTGACCACGCTCATCGGGGTGCCGGCTGCATGCAGGCGCCGGAGCAGCACGTCCGGCCAGCGGTCGTCGCCGTTCAGGGTGCTGGCGGTGCCGTCGGTGATGCTGTCGCCGAAGCACACCACCAGCTTGGCAACCGGCGATTGCACGTCCAGAGCGTCGAGGAAGTACCAGGAGGTCGTGCTGTTGGGATAGGCACCGTCATCCTCTGCTGCGCCTCGTGGCCCGGCGCCGGGCGGGGTGACGTAGCTGGTTTGCAGCGCCTTGGCGTGCCAGGTGACCGGGCCGGTCTCGCCCACGACGTGGAAGCTCGCGGCGAGCTTGCGGCCGATCAGCTCCGGCGCCAGGGGGTTGCCGGCAAAGGGCACGGGAACGGCGTCTGACCATGCCTCGGCGCCTGGCGGAACGGTGACGAACGGCTTGCCGCCGAACAGGACCGGGCGGTTGCTGCCGGGCACGAGCGTTGCGCCGCTGGCCTGCAGCCCGAGGAAGGCGCCGTCGAACGTCACGGGCCTGGTGCCGAAGGCGTTGCTGAACCGCAGGCGCATCCGGCTGCCCCAGAAAGCTGGCTTCAGGATCAGGCGGAAAGTTTGGTTGTTGGCGCCGGATTCCGGCGACGGCAGGGCGAAGCGCAGCTCGGGCTGGGCGGTGGCGTTGCCGCTGGGGTAGGGGCCTTGGGCGGCGGCGGTCCAGCTCGTGACCCAACGCTGGGCGTGGGCGGCGGGGGCGAGGAGCAAGAGGATCAGGGCGGGGATGAGAGGGCGCACGTGGGGTCTCCTGAGAGGCAGAGTGTCGCACCAGGTGAACACTGAAACAACTACGGGTGGTTGTTACAATTTACGGCGTCGGATACCGTTCACGCGGTTTGAACCAGAGGCGGAGACCGGAGTTGCCCAAGCTGCTGTTGACTGCCTGCATCATCGCACTGTCTGGTGGTGCCGCCTTTGCGCAGCCAGCACCGCAGAAGCCACCGGCGCCAGGACAGATCAACCCAGCAGACATCAGGCGCCAGGCGGCGCAACGGGCCGAGTTCCGGGCGCTGCTTGCGGACCCGGATGCTGACGTGCGGCTGCTGACGATGCGCGAGGCCATTGTGAACGGTGACGCCATACAGCGATCATCGGCAATCGAGGCCGGGCTGGCGAGCAACGAGACAGCAATGCTGGAACAAGCGTTGCGCGGTATTATGACGGACACGCAGGTAGTTACGATAGAGTTTCTGGATAAAGACGGAAAAATTACAACTGAGGGTGGAGTCGCCAATCTGAGACTGCAGATCAAGAAGTTTGATCCCGCAACTGGCCGGTTTGAAGGTGACATAGCCTGCCGCGGAAACAACCTCTCTTTCATAGGCTAACTGCAAGGCGCCGTATTTGCTTTTCGGCAAACCCCCGATACATGGTGCAATCGAAATTTGACATGGTCGGCAGAAACAGGCGATTTCCGGGGAAGGATCAACTTCGGTAACGGAGATCCTACTACAAATCGCAATGCTGTCTGGAAGCCGCGCTGACGAGCTACCTGGATACGATCGTCAAGCGCCGAACCGCCAACGTCTTCCGAACCGGAGGAGCGAACGCGCGCACCAGTAAATAGGGTAGGCGCGTCGCCGGGAACCGCTTCACCTGCACCGTGTCTCCGGGATCCAGGGTCATACCCATCAGGGATTGCCACGGTCCGGTTTCGTTGAAGCCGCCCAGCACCTCGACAGTTGCCGGTGGGTCGTCCAGACCCGTCAGGTCCAACGCGATGCCGCTGGCCGGCGCTGCTAACTTCAGCACGAATTCCACCCGTCCCTCCGCAGCTACCCGCCACGGACCCGGTCCGTCGCCTTGCAAGCTGGACATCTTATTGGCCGGGGCGACCGGCACGGCGTTGGATCGCAAGATTTCGTAGGCGACGCTGCCTACTGGCGCCTGAACTGGTGGCGCCGGCACTCCGGCTGACAAGTGCGGCGCAAGGCGCTCAAAAATCCTGTCCAACCGCGCCACCCGCCCCGTCTGCCCACCATCGAGCACGTCAACCAGCAACCCGACCGGCTGATCGTCAACCAGCACGGTCCCGCCGCTCATGCCCTGTTCCAGCATGGCGCCCTGCTCCGTATGCACCTCCACCGTTTCCACCTCGATCGAGGCCAACAGCAGGGGAATGCGGTCAATCGAGCCATCCGGACGAACCAGCCGCAGCACCGCCGTGCTGCGGTCCCGCAACAGGCTGTCCAAGGACACCGCGCCCTCGAACGCCGGGCAGAGCGACATCGGCACCCCGCGCAACGTCAGCAGCGCGATAGGCTCCGGGGCGGCCGGGATGCGGCGCAGCAGGTCCCCCTCCCCCCGCTCCCGCCCGGGCGCGGTCAGCAGCGCCGAAGTTTCCGTGCCCATGACATGCGCCGGGGTCACGGCATAGCAGCGGTCGCCCCGCGCGCGCAGCATCGCCTGGCCCGTTTCATCCGCCCGCAGCAGCGCCTGCTGTGCCAAGGCCGGCGCCGGCGCCG
>CAXTDP010000423.1:0-5464 GCA_964242295.1 uncultured Acetobacteraceae bacterium
GCAACCGCACGCGTCCTCGCCCAAGCCAGAGCAGGAAGACCCTGAAAGGGGTGGCCTTGAGACGGTTTGGCAGCTACGCGGCAGTCCTGGCGTCACCTGCGTCGGAGCTTTCGCAGGTGCAGGGCTTGGGTCCGCATAGCATTGCCGCAATCCGCTTGATCCATGAGGCGGCGATAAGGCTCGGCCGGGCAGCAATAGCGTCGCAGCCCCTACTCGATAATCGCGTGCGGCTTACCGAATACCTGGCCACTGCGCTGGCCCATGAGCGGATTGAGCAGTTCCGGGTGCTATTCCTGGACAGTCGCGACGTGCTGTTGGCCGACGAGGTGCAGGGCCGGGGAACGGTGAATCACACGCCTGTCTATCCCAGGGAAGTCGTGCGCAGGGCGTTGGAACTCGACGCAAAAGCACTGATCCTGGTCCACAATCATCCCAGTGGCGACCCAACGCCTTCGCGGGAGGACATCGCGATGACCCGGCAGATACGCCTGGCTGCGTCGGCCCTGGAGATTGGCCTGCGCGACCACATCATTGTCGGCAACGGACGCACGACCAGCTTTCGCGAGGCCGGGCTGTTGTGCTGACCGTCAGGCACTCCGCCTCAAGGCTACGAGCGAGGGAAGGAGGCTGCTACCAAGTTGCTGGCGATCATCGGCGCGATACGGGCTTGGATCGAGGCAGCGGAGGACCGGATGGGGAAGGAACGCGATGCCGCGAACCGTGCGCGTATCAAGAGGAGGCGCACCGCCCGCCGGAACCGGTTGCTGTCCGGCGCCGATTGTCCTTGGACGCAGGCTGACGGCGTGAAGGCGAAGGGTTAGAACCTCCGCATCGGATCGGCATCGGTTCTACAGCTACTGCCGTCCGCTCGGCTGGAATGCACTTACGGTTCCTCTGCTGCCGGGCTCCCTGCTCAGGCCCGGCCAGCCGCGGCCGCTGTCGCAGCAGGATCGGCGAGGTCTGGCTGCGATGCACCAGGCGCCCTCCCCTTTCCAAGCGGTGTCTCAGTTTGAAGGTCGGCTTCTGGTGGTGAGCGGACTTAGCCTGGCCGGTCCAGCGGCAATGCCATCAGCAATTCGTCATGGTAATGGTCATCGATCCTCAATGCTCGCCGCTCCAGACCATACTGCTCAAAGCCAGCGCGGGCGTAGAGACGGACTGCGGCGGTGTTGGACGCTACGACCGTGAGCCGGACTTCCTCCACGACCTGAGCAGCATGTTCGAGCACGCATGCTACCAAGGCTGCTCCCAATCCCGTTCCCTGGGCTTCTGGCCGGACGAACATGCCCCACAACACGCCCTTGTGCTTCAGTTTGGCAGCTTCCGGCACAAGAAGGCCCACCACACCCGTAAGGGCTGAGCCAACCGGCGGTCCGGCGCCAAATACTGCGTTGTGTTCGAGCCGCTTCGCGAACCAAGCCAAGGGTTGGCGGATCTCGTCCTCCCAAGAGGCACCGAACGCCGCTGGGTGGATACGGAGACCTTCCAAGCGCAGTTCGCGGTAGTGGACGGCATCCACTCCGGTGAGACGACGGAGCGTGAAAGGCGCTTTGCTGGTTTCCGCGTTCATCGTTGGACCATATTGGGCTCAAGCAATGTCCGAAACTGGCCGTTAGCCACCTTCAAGCTAAAGCACTACCCCTGCCCGCAACCCCTCGCGCCATCCGGCAAAGCGTGCTGCACTGGCTGCCAGCGGCACCCAGGGGCCGGCAGGGAGCAACGTTGAGATGGATGCAGGCGCGTTCCTGATGGGCTGCGGCGCCGGGTTCTCCGGTGACCGGACGGATGCGCCGGGGCCGGTGGTGGATGCCATCGCCCGCTCCGGACGGCCCGGCGCCATCATGTTCGAGACCCTGGCCGAGCGTACCCTGGCCCTGGGCCACGTCGCCCGCCGGGCCGACCCCGGCGCCGGATTCGAGCCGCTGCTGGCCGAGCTGGTTGGGCCGGTGCTCCCGGCCTGCCTGCGTGCCGGCATCCCCATCGTCGGCAACTTCGGCGCGGCCAACCCGCCCGCCGCGGCCCGCCTGCTGCAGCACCTGGCCGCAGAGGCTGGACTGCCGCCGCCGCGCATCGCGGTCGTGCACGGAGACGACATACGCGATGCCGTTGCCGCCGGCGACCTCGACGGAATGGAGGTATGGGAGGGTGACGCCGGATTGGCCGGCGACACGGCGGAGCTGATCGCCGCCAACGTCTACCTCGGTGCCCGGCCCATCGCCGACGCGCTGCTCGCCGGGGCGGAGATCGTGGTGACCGGCCGGGTCGCCGATCCGGCGCTGGCGCTCGGCCCGCTCGTGGCGCATTTCGGCTGGGACTGGGACGATTGGGACCGGCTGGCGGCGGGCACGCTGGTCGGGCACCTGCTGGAATGCGGGTCGCAGGTGACCGGCGGCTACTTCGCCGACCCCGGGTTCAAGGACGTGCCGCGGCCGGAGGCCATCGGCTTCCCGATCGCCGAGGTGGCGGCCGACGGCAGCGCGGTCATCACCAAGCCAGCCGGCACCGGCGGCTGCGTCACCTGCCGGACCGTAACCGAGCAGGTGCTGTACGAAGTCCACGATCCCGCCGCCTACCTGGCGCCCGACGTAAGCCTGGACGTGACCGGCATCCGGATGGCGCAGGATGGCCCTGACCGCGTCGCGGTGTCCGGCGCACGCGGGCACTCGGCGCCGCCGAGCCTGAAGGCGACGATGTCATTCACCGGCGACTGGATCGGCGAGGCCGAAATCTCCTATGCCGGGCCGAACGCCCTGGCCCGGGCCAGGCTGGCGGCGGACGTGATCGGCAAGCGCCTGGACCTGCGCGGCCTCCACCTGCGCCGCCGCCTGGACCTGATCGGCGCATTGAGCGTGTTCGACGGCGACACCGGCAGCCTGGCCGCAGCAGCGCCTGACCTGGAGGAGGTGCGGGTGCGCCTGGCGGTCTCCGGCGTGGACCGCCGCCCGGTGGACCAGGCGATGCAGGAGGTGCTGGCCCTGCTGTGCTGCGGTCCCGCCGGCGGCGGCGGGATGCGGTCGCAGGTGCGCAACCGCGTCCGCACGGTGTCCTACCTGGTGCCGCGCAACCGGGTCAGCCCAGGGTTCAGCTTCATATGAACGTCCCGCTGCATGCCATCGCCCACGCCCGCGCCGGCGACAAGGGCAACCGGCTGAACGTCGCCGTGGTGGCCTACCACCCCGAGCTATGGCCGCTGCTGCTGGCCCAGGTCACGGCCGAGCGGGTCCACGCCCTGTTCCGCCACCGCGGTGCCACGGCCGTCGTACGGCACGAGCTGCCGAACCTGCACGCGCTCAACTTCGTCATAGACGAGGTGCTGGAGGGCGGAGTGAACGCCAGCCTGAACCTCGACATCCACGGCAAGACCAACTCCTACCGCGTGCTGGGCCTCCCCGTGGACGTACCGGACGCACTGGCCGCACGCCTCCCCGCCCTCCGGAGCACCCCATGACCCGCATCGCCCGGCTGATCCTGGCCACCGTGCTCTGCGGCACGGTGCTGACGCCGGTCCGGGCGCGGGCCGAGATGACGGAGATCACCGTCGCCGAGCAGTATGGCGTCAGCATCCTGCCGCTGATGGTCATGGAACGCATGGGCCTGGCCGAGAAGCACGCCCACGCCGCAGGGATCGAGGCCCTGCATGTGAACTGGGTGCAGGTTGCCGGCCCCAGCGTGATGAACGACGGCCTGGTCTCCGGCGCGGTGCAGTTCGCCGCCCAGGGCGCGCCGTCGCTGATCACGCTATGGGACAAGACCCGGCGCAACGTCGGCGTGAAGGCTGCCGCCGCCATCACGACCTATCCGCTGTATCTCATCACCCGCAACCCGGCTGTCCACTCGATCCGCGACTTCACCGAGGCGGACCGGATCGCCGTGCCGTCAGTGCGGATCTCCACCCAGGCCATCATGCTGCAGATGGCCGCCGCGGAAGCGTTCGGCGAGGGGCAGCATGGGCGCCTGGACCCGCTCACCATCTCCCTGTCCCACCCGGACGCGCTGGCGGCGTTCAGCAGCGGCACCGCGGGGGTGAACGCGCATTTCAGCTCGTCGCCGTTCTACGAGCAGGAAATCAAGGTGCCCGGCGCGCGGCTGCTCCTGACCAACTACGACATCCTCGGCGGCCCGGCGACGGCGCTCACCCTGCTGGCCAGCACCCGGTTCCGCGAGGCGAACCCCCGGGTGTTCCGCGCCTTCTACGACGGGCTGGCCGAGGCCATCGACACGATCAACGCCGACAAGCCCGCGGCTGCCCGGCTTTACCTGGAAATGTCTGGGGACCGGCGCAGCACGGCGGCCGACATCCTGGCGATCATCGGCGACAAGGACTACGCCTACACGCTGCGCCCGGCCAAGGTGCTGCGGACGGCGCAGTTCATGGCGCGCATCGGCTCGATCCGGCAGGCGCCGGCGAGCCTGGACGAGATGTTCTTCCCCGAGGCGGCGGGCCTAGGCGGAGACTGAACCCAGGCGTCCCGCCGCACCGGGCCGTCAAGGCAGGATCGCCACCGCCCGGGTCCAGCCGGCCGAGCCGGATTTGACCTTCACCGGGAAGCACGCGACCTCGAACCCGCTATCCGGCAGCGCCTCCAGGTTGTGCAGCTTCTCCAGGTGGCAGTAGCCGATCTCCCGCCCGGCGCGGTGCCCTTCCCAGATCAGCCCGGCGTCGCCCGTCTCCGCCACCCGGCGCTTGGTGTGGCTGAACGGTGCGTCCCAGCTCCAGCCATCGGTGCCAACCAGCCGCACCCCCTGCTCCAGCAGCCACAGCGTCGCCGCCTTGCCCATGCCGCAGCCGCTGTCCAGGTAGTCGGCCTCGCCGTAGCGCGATCCGGCGCGGGTATTCACCACCACGATCTCCAGCGGGCGCAGGGTATGGCCGATGCGGGCCAGCTCGGCCTCGACCTCCGCGGGCTGGACCACGTGGCCGTCCGGCTTGGCCCGGAAATCCAGCTTGACGCCGGGCTGGAAGCACCAGTCGAGCGGAACCTCGTCAATCCGCAGGGACGGGCGCCCGCCGGGCACGAGGGCGTGGTCCATGCTGGAAAAGAAGTGGTAGGGCGCATCCAGGTGGGTGCCGTTGTGGGTGGACAGGGCGACCTGCTCGACCGCGGCATACTCGCCGTCCGGCAGGGCACCGACTGGCACGCCGAAGAAGGCGGCGAGGTCCGGCGCGGTCGCATGGTGATCCAGATACTTGATGCTGGGCAGCATGTGCGGCGGGTCGCTGGCGATGCCGGCGGTCAGCGGGACCGAGATGTCTATGATGCGGCGGGGCATGTTGGCGTCCTCCTAAGCAGGCTTACGCGGCCTGTTACACAGATGGCCTGCGGCCGTGCCAGCGTGCTTAGCTTTTCATCTGCGCGCAAACCTGCAGAGATTTGCTTGGTTTGCGCCACGGACGGGACGGCCTACTTGGCGATGGCCGGGCAGGCGCTTTCGCTGAGCGGGCGGAACGCCTGGTCGGCCGGAA
>CAXTDP010000424.1:0-5453 GCA_964242295.1 uncultured Acetobacteraceae bacterium
GGATCGAGCCGAGCCGCAAGAGGGATTTTTCGGATTCTGACGGAGTCAGGGTATACACCAACGCAGTCAGCTTCGATCAGCTGCTCGCCCTCGGCACCGTGTAATCAGAACTGAATTGCCCTGCAGCCCCACCACGCCGAAACCCAATAAGAGCCACTTTTTACATCGCCCCTGATTGCGATGCCACTGGCGGCATTCTTGCAACAACGCCACGAGCACGCCGTCCTCGTCGCGCGCCGCCGCAAACTCAATCCAACGAGTTGACGGTGCCCGCTGCGGACCGACCTTCTCGAACAACTAATAACAATACAAACCGCCACCGTAAATCAAACGGCTCTAGCTATGGTGTACTGCTCCGGTCCTGGTAGGCTGGCTAGCGGTCGGCGTCCCAGTTGGAATAGGCAATGCAGCCACCTATCCCGAGCCGTTGCTCCCAAGCTGACCATTGGCAACCGAACGCCGTTATGTTGAGGAGCTGGAGGTGCGGATGGAGGCGACATGATGCGTGCCGGCCCAGTTCTCGCCCTACTGTCTCTCATGATATGCGCCGCCGGCGAGCCGCCGCGGCCGGTCCGCGTTGCCACCGTAACAGTGCAGCCCGTCCTGTCGCAGTTTGTGTTCTCCGGCACGGTCCAGGCGCGCGTCCAGGCCGACCTCGGATTCCGCGTCCCCGGCAAGGTGACGACGCGCCTGGTCGAGCCCGGCGACCGCGTCCAAGCCGGACAGGTGCTGGCCCGCCTGGACCAAGACGACATGGTGCTTCAGGAGCAAGCCGCAGAGGCGGCGCTGAGGGCAGCCTCCGCAGACTTGGTCAATACGCGCGCCGAGCTGGGCCGCTACGGCCAGTTGGGCCGCGCCTCCCCGGCCTACGTGCCGTCCGAATTCGACAAGCGCACCGCGGCCAGCCAAATGGCGGACGCCCGGGTGCTGCAAGCGGCCCGGCAGCTCGCCCTGGCCCGCAGCCAGCGAGCCTACGGTGACCTGAAGGCAGAAGCGGACGGCATCGTCACCGATGTTCCGGTCCAGGCCGGGCAGGTCGTGGCCGCCGGTCAGACGGTCGCAACCGTCGCGCAGCTGAATGGCATCGAGGTGGTGGCGGACGTGCCGGAAAACCGCTTGGGCGCGGTCAGGTCTCCGGGTGACGCCGCAATCACCCTGTGGGCGGCGCCGGGTCAGGTGCTGCATGGGCGAGTGCGCGAAATCGGCGCATTGGCCGACCCGGCCACCCGCACCTACCGGGTGAAGGTCGCGATATCCGACGCGCCAACGGGACTGCTGACCCTTGGCATGACCGCAACCGTCGCCTTCGGCGGCGCCAGTGTCCCGGTCGCCAGCCTGCCGGCGACCGCGTTGACCGACCAGGGCGGTGCGCCAGCCATGTGGGTGCTGGACGCTGCCCGGCAGCGCGCTGCATTGCGCCAGGTTGACGTCGCAGGCTATGGCACCGACGGCAGCGTGCTTGTGAGTGCCGGGCTGCGCGAAGGCGAGCAGGTGGTGACCGCAGGCGTCGGACAGTTGAGCCCCGAGATGGCCGTCACCGCCTGGGCCGGAGCAGCACGGTGAAGGGCGGCGCGGCTGGCCCCAACCTGTCGCTTTGGGCATTGCAGCACCGTGCGCTGACGTGGTTCGCCATGCTGGTGCTGGCTGGCGCCGGCGTGTGGGCCTACCTCGGTCTTGGCCGGGCCGAGGACCCCGCCTTCACCATCAAGGAAATGGTCATCGTCCTAGACTGGCCCGGCGCCGACGCGGGCGAGATGTCCCGCCAGGTCACTGACCGCATCGAGCGCAAGCTGCAGGACCTGGCCCACCTCGACCACACCGAAAGCCAGACCCAGCCCGGCCATGCTGTCGTCCGCGTGACGCTGCGCGACGACACGTCGCCGAAGATCGTGGGTGACCTGTTCTACCAAGTCCGCAAGAAGGTCGCCGACATCCGCGGCACCCTGCCGGACGGCGTGCAGGGACCCTACTTCAACGACGAGTTCGGCGACACCTTCGGCATCGTCTATGCCCTGACTGGCGACGGCTTCACCTTGCCGGACCTGAAGCACGTCGCCGAAGACGTGCGCGAGCGCCTGCTGTCCGTCCCCGGCATCGGCAAGGTCGTGCTGGTCGGCCAACAGCAGGAACAAATCAACATCGAGGTGTCCTACCGCAAGCTGGCGGAGCTGGGCCTGACCCTGCCGGACCTGTTCGACGCCGTACGCCGCGAGAACAGCGTGGTGGCCGGCGGCTTCGTGGACACCGCCCACGACCGCATCCACGTCCGCATCCACCCGGCGCTGCACGCGGCGGAGGCGCTGGCGGCGCTACCCATCGCCACCCACGGGCGGCTGCTGCGCCTGGGTGACATCGCCGCCATCAGCCGCGGCGTGGCCGACCCGCCGGCCAGCACCATGCGCTTCAACGGTCATCCCGCCATGGGCATCGCCATCAGCATGGCGGACGGTGGCAACATGCTGTCGCTCGGTCACCTGGTTACCGAGCGCATGGCCACCGTGCTCCCCACCCTGCCCCTCGGCGTGGAGGTCGGGCGGCTGCACGACCAGTCCGCCGTCGTCGCGGTTGACGTGGGCGACTTCGAAGGCTCGTTTATGGATGCGCTGCGCATCGTCCTGGTCGTCACCTTCATCAGCCTGGGCTGGCGCAGCGGCATCGTCGTGGCCATCAGCGTGCCCCTGGTGCTGGCCGGGGTGTTCATCGGCATGAAGCTGCTGGGCATAGACCTGCAGCGCATCTCGCTCGGCGCGATGGTGATCGCGCTCGGGCTGCTGGTGGACGACGCCATCATCGCCGTTGAAACTATGGTGGTGAAGCTCGACCAGGGCTGGGACCGCGTCCGCGCCGGCAGCTTCGCCTACACCTCCACGGCGATGCCGATGCTGACCGGCACGCTGGTGACGGCTGCCGGCTACCTGCCGGTCGGCCTCGCCCAGAGCGGCACGGGGGAATACACCCAGGACATCTTCCGCGTGGTCGGACTGTCCTTAATACTGAGCTGGTTCATCGCCGTGCTGTTCGTGCCGCTGATCGGCGCGTCCCTGCTGCCCACGAAGAAGCGCCGCCCACAGGGACACGACGTTTACGACAAGTGGGCCTACCGCATCTTCGCCCGGCTGGTCGGCTGGTGCGTGCGGTGGCGCTGGGTGGTGATCACGCTGACCGTGGCGGCGTTCGGCGCCTCGGTCGCAGGCTTCACCCGGTTGCCGCAGCAGTTCTTCCCGGCAAGCGACCGGCTGGAGGTCCTGGTGGACATGCGCCTGCCAGAAGGCTCCAGCTTCGCCGCCACCGCGGCCCAGGTCGCGCAGTTGGAAACTCTGCTGCAGCAGCAGCCCGGCGTCACTTCCTATGCCGCCTACACCGGCACTGGCACGCCACGGTTCTTCCTCGCGTTCTCGCCGGAGCTAGACCAGCCGAACTACGCCCAGGTCGTCGTCAACACCGCGGGCATCCCCCAACGGGAGGCATTGCTGCGCGTCCTCACCGCGTCGTTGGACCGCGGCGACTTCCCCGACGTGCGCCTGCGTCCCTCGCGGCTGGAACTTGGGCCGCCGGTCGGCTACCCCGTGCAGTTCCGCATCACCGGCCCCGACGCCATGCGGCTGCGCGGCATCGCCGCCGACGTAGGCCGGGCGATGCGCGCCAGCCCCCTGGTCCGCAATGTCAGTGACAACTGGGGCCAGATGGGCAAGCAAGCGACGGTGGTGCTCGACCAGGACAAGGCCCGCATCATGGGCCTGTCGAGCGAGGTCGTGGCAACCACGCTGCAAACCCTGCACCAGGGCGCCACGGTCACGCAATACCGCGAAGGCACCGACCTGATCCCGGTGGTCGCCCGTGCCATCCCATCCGAACGGCGGGACATCGCCGGGCTGAGCGACGTGACGGTGACATCGGTTAATGGCCGCGCCGTGCCCCTGGCCCAGGTGGCGACCCTCACCTGGGGGCTGGAGCAGCCCGTAGCCTGGCGTCGGGACCGCACGCCGATGCTGGTGGTCCGCGCCGACACCATGCCCGGCGTGCAGGCGCCGGACGCCACCGCCGCCATCCTGCCGGCGCTTGCCGAGGTCAAGGCCTCGCTGCCGCTGGGCTACTCCATCGAAACCGCCGGCGCGGTGGAGGAAAGCGCTAAGGGATCTGCCAGCATCAGCAAGGTGATGCCGCTGATGCTGGTGGCGATGCTGTCACTGCTGATGGTGCAGATGCAGTCCTTCACCCGGGTGCTGATGGTTATGGCGACCGCGCCGCTCGGCTTGGTCGGAGTAACCGCGGCGCTGCTGCTGACCGGGGCGCCGTTCGGCTTCGTGGCGACGCTGGGGTGCATCGCGCTGGCCGGGATCATCATGCGCAACTCGGTCATCCTGGTGGACCAGATCGAGCGTGACATCCGTGAAGGCGTGTCGCCGGCGGAGGCCATCGTCGGCGCGACGGTGCGGCGGTCCCGGCCCATCCTGCTGACGGCCGCCGCCGCGATCCTCGCGCTATTTCCCCTGGCCTACTCGGTGTTCTGGGGACCTATGGCCATCGCCATCATGGGCGGCTTGGTGGGCGCGACGGTGCTGACCCTTTGCTTCGTGCCGGCGCTGTATGCGGTGGTCGCCCGGGTTCGTATCAAAGTGCAGCAGGATGCAGCAACCCCGGCAATAATCCAGGCGGAATAGCAGGCAGAGACGCGGACACGGGCGAAGCCAGCCGGATTGCATGGAGCAGACGTGTATGAGCTGTGATCCGGCCTGTAACTTGGGTTCATCCGCGTTTTTGATACTGTACTCCGTCCACATGAGAACCCGAAAATTTTGCACGCCCTGAACACCGCTGGTGTCGGACTCGACTCGATGGCCGATTTTCGGGTTCTCACGTGAACAGAGTATGTTAAGGAAATAGGGCCTGAACGTCACCCCAAGTAGCGATCAAGTGTCTGATTTCCTTGCCATGATGGTGCGCGCCCCGCGCGCGGTTGATCTGTTAAGGAAATAGCCCCTGGACAGACAGTTTGGCGGGCTACGCCGCCTTCGGGACGAGCATGACATCGTATCCGAGGTCGCTCAGGCGCTGGACCAGCTTGGTCGTCGAGCGCTTGCGGGCGACATGATCCAGGCAACCCTCGCCGAGGTCGCGGAACGCCTCGCCCGTGCTCAGCATGTGGAACGCGGCCAGGAGCAGCTTGTGGGCGATAGCCATGATCGCCCATACCGGGACACGGCGGGCACACAGGCGGTTGTACTTGTCTCGGTAGTAGCTGCCCTTGGTCCGAACTGCGGCCGAGGCGGCGGCGAACAGCGCGGATTTGAGGAACACGTTGCACCAGCGCGTCCCGGCGCCCTTCGGCTTGCCCGCGCTCTCGAAGTTGCCCGGGGCGGCCCCGGCCCAGGCGGCCAACTGGCGCGCGGTGGGTCGTTGGTGCACTTGGCCGGCGAAGATCGAGAAGGCCCCTAACCCCAAGCTGCTATGCC
>CAXTDP010000425.1:0-5452 GCA_964242295.1 uncultured Acetobacteraceae bacterium
CCTGGTCCCGGCCGGACCCGATGATGCGCCGGACCTGGGACACCGTGTTGCGCCCCGCTGGCGCAACGGGATCCCCGACCCGCACCCGTCCGGCCGCCACCGTGCCGCAGATGCCGCGGAAGTCGGCGTCGGGCCGGTTCACCCACTGCACCGGCATCCGGAACGCCCCGGCGTCCCACGGGGCGGCGTCCAGCGTTTCCAGGTGCTCCAGCAGCGCCGGACCGCGGTGCCACGGCATGCGCCCGCCGGGGGCCACCACCCCGTCGCCGTCCCTGGCGCAGATCGGCAGGGCGGTGACGCCTTGGAAGCCCAGCCCCTCCGCGAACGCCCGATACTCCGCCGCGATGGCGTCGAACCGCGCCTGGCTGAACCCCACCAGGTCCATCTTGTTCACCGCCAGCACGGCGTGGCGCAGGCCCAGCAGCCCGGCGATCAGGGTGTGCCGCCGGGTTTGCACCTGCATCCCGTGCCGGGCATCCACCAGCACGACCGCCACGTCCGCGGTGGAGGCGCCGGTGGCCATGTTGCGGGTATACTGCTCATGGCCCGGCGCATCGGCGATGATCAGCCGTCGCCGCGGCGTGGTCACGTAGCGGTAGGCCACGTCTATGGTGATGCCCTGCTCGCGCTCGGCCTGCAGCCCGTCCACCAGCAGCGCCAGGTCCGGCGCATCGCCCGTGGTGCCGTGGCGCCGGCTGTCGCGGGCCAGCGCCGCGGCCTGGTCGTCCATCACCCCGCCGGTGTCGTGCAGCAGGCGCCCGATCAGGGTGCTCTTGCCGTCGTCCACGCTGCCGCAGGTCAGCACGCGCAGAAGGGTGGCCTCCACTAGAAGTAACCCTCCCGCTTCTTCTTCTCCATGGACGCGGCCTCGTCCCGGTCAATCAGCCGCCCACCGCGCTCCGTAGTCCGGGCGCCAGCGGTTTCGCGCACGATCTCCGCGACCGTCGCGGCCTCGGACGGGACGGCGCCGGTCAGCGGGTAGCAGCCCAGCGAGCGGAACCGGACCCGGCGGCGCACCGGCGCCTCCCCCGGCCGCAGCACCATCCGGTCGTCGTGCACGACGATCAGGCTGCCGTCGCGCTCCACGACGGGCTGCTCATGCGCGAAGTACAGCGGCACGACGGGGATGCCGCGCTGCTCGATCAGGGTCCAAACGTCCAGCTCGGTCCAGTTGGACAGCGGGAACACGCGGATGGACTCGCTGTGGTGGACGCGGGCGTTATACAGGTTCCAGAACTCCGGGCGCTGGGCCTTGGGGTCCCAGGCCTGGGCCGCGTTGCGGAAGGAGAAGATGCGCTCCTTGGCGCGCGATGCCTCCTCGTCGCGCCGGGCGCCTCCGAACGCGGCGTCGAAGCCGTGCAGGCGCAGCGCCTGCAGCAGCGCCTCCGTTTTCATCACGTTGGTGTAGTGGGCGCTGCCGTGGCTGAACGGCGTGACGCCGGCAGCCTGGCCCTCCCGGTTGGTATGGACGATCAGGCGCAGGCCGTGCTCCCGCACGGTCTGGTCGCGCAGCGCGATCATCTCGCGGAACTTCCAGCCGGTGTCCACGTGCAGCAGCGGGAACGGCAGCGGCGCCGGGGCAAAGGCGATCTGCGCCAGATGCAGCATGACGGCGGAGTCCTTGCCGACCGGATACAGCATCACTGGCGCTCGGCACTCCGCCACGACCTCGCGGAAGATATGGACGGCCTCGTCTTCCAGGCGCTTCAGGTAGGGGGTCATGGTGGGTTGCATCCTGGCAGGCGGCGCCACCTGGGCTGAGCCGACGGGACCATTAGCCGCGCATGCCGCCAGGTGGAAGCCCCACCGCGGGGTCCGCACGCGCGTAAGCCGTTAGTGACTGTTCATAACTTTCAAACATCGGCTCGCGGGAATAGATTTGCTTGGAATTAAAGGACTTTTAATGCAGCCCAATGATGCACGGTGCCCGGTGTGCGGCGCGCGCGGCTTCGACCTCGCGGGGGTGTTCGCCCGCCCAAAGCACCCGCACACGATGTATCGCTGCCGGACGTGCAAGGTCGTGGCGGACAGCCGCATCTGGGCGGTGGACCCGCAGCAGGACCTGGCCGCCCAGGCCGCCGCCACCGAGGACTGCTACACCAGGACCTACACCGCCGACGAGTTAGCGCGGCGTATGCAGCTTGCCGACGCCACGCTGGGCGAGTTCGGCAAGTTCATGCGCGGCAACGGCTGCTTTGTGGAGCTTGGCGTTGGCGAGGGCTTCCTGGCGCGGGCGGCGGCAGGCCGGTTCCCCACGGCATACGGCCTCGACATAGACCTGACGGCTGCCGAAAGCGTGTCCCGGCAGTTTGGCTGCCCGGACAACCTTCGCTTCCTGCGGCACGGCGAGTTCGCCCCGGCGGAAGCCGGACCCATCTCGGTGACCGCGTTGTGGCACGTGCTCGAACACCTGTGCGACCCCCTGGCCGTGCTGCGCCCCTTCCTGGAGCGGATGCAGGACGGCGGGCTGGTCATCGGACAGGTTCCGCTGCTGCGCGAGGACTACATCTTCGACGAGCATTTCCTGTTCCACAACGAAAGCTCCCTGTTCCACCTGGCGGCCGCCCTGGGCTGCGTGCCCATCCTGATGCAGCGCGACGAGGCCAACGACTTCCTCAGCTTCTGCTTCCGCAAGGAGGCGCCGGCTCGGCAGCCCCAGGCTCGGCAGCCCCAGGCTCAGCAACTCCCGGCTCAGCCTGGCCCGGCGCCCAGCCTCCGGTCCCTGGGCCCGCCGGCGCTGTTCGTATTCGGCCACCAGCGGTCCGGCACCAACGTGCTGATGGACACCCTTGCCGCCAGCATCGCCTGCGACGTGGTCAACGAGGGCGACCTCGCCGGCTTCAAGAACTTCCGCCTGCGTCCGGCGCCGGAGGTGGCCCGGCTGGTCGAGGCGTCGGTGCCGGGCTGCTTGATGAAGCCGATCACGGAGTCCCTCAGCTTCCGCGAGATCATGGGGGCGCATCCGGGGTCGCGGGCCGTGTTCGTCATACGCAACCCCCTGGATGTCGTGCCGTCCTTCCTGACCGAGTTCCGCGACTCCCTGCCCTCCGTTGCCTACGCGACAGTGCACAACTACCGTTGGACCCGCTTGCGCGACGCGGGCGTGACCCTGGAGTGCTGGGCCGAGGTGGACCGCGTGCTGGACAAGTACGCCGGCCGGTTCGATGCCCGGCGGGACCTGCCCTCGGTGGCGGCGCTGAGCTGGCTGCTGCTCCATGCGGCGCTGCGGGGCCGGGGCATCCTGGGCGCGGCGGGGTGCGCGGTCGTGGATTATGACGACCTGTTCGATGATGGAGGCGCGCTCAGCCGCAAGATGGCGCCGCTGTTCGGCGCCTCGGTGCAGATCGCGCCGGCACGTCGGCGCCGGCGTGAAACCCAATTCTTCTCCAGCAGCGTGGACATTGAACTCATGAAGGATTGCCTCGACGCCTACCACGCGTTCCGCAACGGGGCTTCAGCCGATGCCGGAGCTTCGGCCAATGCCAGGGCTTCAGCCAATGTCTGACGGCATGGCCCGCGCGGACACCGCGCCGTGCTTCCTCGACGCGCCGCCGCCGGCAGTGCCGCCGCTGGACGTGACCGGCTTCGTCGAGGAGGTCAACGCACGCTTCGTCCAGGGCTGGGTGGACTGCCCCGGCCGGGTTGACCTGGCGCTGGTGGTGGATGGCACCCCGATGGTGATACAGCCCGCCGACCTGGTGCGCGTGGATGCCGTCAACGAGGGACATCTCGGCGCGAAGGGCTTCCGCTTCTACACCGCCGCTTGCAAGCTGGCGCCGGGCGCGCACGTGGTGGAGGTGTTCCCGATCGTGGACGGCGCCCGCTGCCAGGCGTTGAGCGGCGTCGGGGTTGGGCACACCGTCTTCGACCTGGACATCGCGCCGACTGCATTCCCTTCGCCGTCCGTGCTGGATTTCCTGATGAAGAACCATGCCCTGCGGCCGGAGATCAGGCGCCTCCTGGTGGCCGATCCCGGCATCCGGTTCCGCCCGGAAACCTGGGCCGGCGACGTGATCTTCGTGGACGGCCTGCCTGGGCCGCACACCACCCGCTACCGTGTCACCAACCTCGTCGAGGAGATGCTGACGCTGGGCTATGACTGCTGCGTGCTGGCATCGGACAAGCTGTGGCGGATCGAGGCTGGGGCCTACACGGCGCGGATCGTGCAGTTCGTGCGCTGCCCGCTATCGGGGGTTTATGCCAGCGCGGCGGCCGCTGCGCGCCGCACCGGGGCGCGGATCGGCTTCGACATAGACGACCTGGCATTCGATCCTGGGCTGATGCCCTACATTGACGGCCTGCGGGCGCTCGACCAGACCAGGATCGAGGAGTACCAGATGGGGATGCTGCACTACCGCGCCTTCCTGCGGGAAGCCGACTTCGTGACGGTGCCGACCGGGACGCTGCGGGACGCGGCCGCGGCGGTGAGCGCGAATGTCCACGTCGTGGTGAACTCCATCTCCCGCCAGGTGGGTGCGGTCGCCTACGGGCAAACGCCCAGGGACCCGCGGGTGGTGCGGATCGGCTACTATTCCGGCACCAAGACCCATCAGGCCGATTTCGGCGTGGCTGCCAGTGCATTGATCGAAACGCTGCACACCCATCCCTGCGTCCGGCTGCGCGTGGTCGGCCATCTCGACCTGTCCGAGTTCGCCGGGTTCGCCGCCGTGGACGCCCAGGTCGAGCGGGTGGACGCGATGCCGTATCCGGACATGCTGCGCAACATGGCGGAGTGCGACGTCGTGATCGCGCCGCTGGAGCTGGACAACCCATTCTGCGAGGCGAAAAGCGAGCTGAAGTTCTTCGAGGGCGTGCTGACCGGCTGCGCCGTCGTGGCCAGCCCGACCGGGCCGTTCCGCGGCGCCATCACCGATGGCGAGACCGGCTACCTCCCCGCCACCCCGCGGGAGTGGCGGTATGCGCTCGCCGCGCTGGTTCGCGACCCGGAGCACCGGCGCGACGTGAACCAGGCCGCACGAGAACGCGTGCTGGACCGCTACGCCGCGCGCAACGCCGCCGCGTCGTTCATGGCCGCAGCCGGGCTGATCGAGCAGCCGGCCAACGGGAACCGCCTGCGCGGACCGCTGCCGGTGCCGCACCGTCCCGGCACGCCGCTCACCATCGGCTTCGTGCTGCCGGCCATCACGGTCGGCTCGGGCGGGCTGCGGAAGGTGCTCCGCATCTGCCACGACCTGGAGCGGTTCGGCCACCGCGTTTGCCTGTATGTCATGGGCGCCGCCAACGCCGGCGACAGCCGCGCGTTGATCCGGCGGCATTACTACCCCTTCGCCGGGCAGGTGTTCCGCTACAACGGCACGGTCGGGCCGCACGACACCCTGGTCGCCACGGCGTGGGAGACGGCCTATGTCGTCCGCCGCCACTGCCCCGACCCGTCCCGAGCCGCCTACTTCGTGCAGGACTTCGAGCCGATGTTCATGCCGGTCGGCACGGG
>CAXTDP010000426.1:0-5448 GCA_964242295.1 uncultured Acetobacteraceae bacterium
CGCCGCCCGCCGCCACGCGCGCGGCGAGCTCGGCCTTGAACGCCGCGAGCGCCGCCGGTTCCAGGTTCTTCATCAGCACCCCGTGGCTCAGCGCGTCGAGCCGCAGCAGGTCGGAGTGCGCGTCCATGTGGGCGACGTAGCGCGACAGGAAGGCCGACACCCGCCCGGCGAGGGGACGGGCCTGCGCGAACTCGGCCTCCACCAGGGCGACCACCTCGCCCCAGCCTTCCAGGAGCAGGGCGGAGAAGATCGCCTCCTTGGTGCGGAAGTAGAGATAGACGGTGCCCTTGGCCAAGCCGGCCGCCCTGGCGATCGCCGCCGCTGCCGGCAGCTCGCCGTCGCCTGCGGCGAACAGGGTGGCTGCGGCCTGCAGGATCACGCGCCGCCGGGCCGCCTTGTCCTCGACCGCGAAAGCGCGCCTTGCCATGCTCCGGCTACGACGGCTTCCGCGCGCCGGCGGACATCCCCATGCTGAGCTTGGCCGCCATGTGGCGGGACATGAAGCGGTTGCTGAAGGCCAGCGCGCTGTTCAGGCCACCCGCCACCACGCTGGGCTTGCCCGCGAACAGGGCGTCCAGGCCGATGCGCGCCACCCTTGTGGGCGGCAGCATGATGCGCCGCAGGGAGGCGGGCGTCTGGAAGCCCGAGGCGGCGTTGAAGCCCGTGTCCATGGGGCCGGGCGACAGCACCGTCACCCCGACCTTGGGCGCAAGCTCCACGTTCAGCGCCTCGCCTAGCGAGAGGACGTAGGCCTTGGACGCGGCGTATGCGGCCAGGAGCGGGCTGGGTTGGTGGCCGGTGAGGCTCGACACCAGGAGGATGCGACCGCCTTCGCCGGCCGCCATGCGCCGCGCGAACACCTGCGTCAGCTCCGTCAGGCTCAGGATGTTGAGCTGGAGCATGGAGCGCAGGCGTTCGGGATCGTGGTCGAGGAAGGGTGCGCTCAAGCCGAAGCCGGCGTTGTTGACCAGCACCTGCGGCTCGATCCCCCGGGCGGAGAGCCGCTCCTGCAGGACGGCCGCCCCTCCCGGCTCGCCGAGGTCCACCGCCTCCGTCACCACCTCGACGCCGTGGGCGCGCCGCAACGCCTCCGCCTGCCCGGCCATGGCCTCCTCCGAGCGCGCGGTCAGCGCCAGGGCGTGCCCACGCCCGGCCAGCCCCACGGCCAGCTCCGAGCCGAGCCCGCCCGACGCCCCCGTCACCAGCGCCCACCGCTTCTGCATACCTGGCACCGTCGCCTCCGTCATGACCGCTGGTCAGATACATATGACCAGCGGTCAGAACGTCAAGGCTCCCGGCCTCCTCCAAGGTCCTCAAGCGGCCGCGGCGCGCTTGCTCGCGGGTTCGACTGTAGCGACAAAGCCGTCCATCGTCTGATTGCCCATGTCGACGGCCTTGGCCCCGCCGCCGGCGACGAACGCCACGTCCGTGATGCCGATCACGCCCAGGATGAGCCGGAGATACTGGGTGGCGATGTCGCGGTCGCGGATCGGCGAGCCTTCGGTATAGACGCCGCCCGAAGCGATCAGCACCGTCGCCTTCTTGCCCGTGACGAGGCCGCCGCCGTCGAACCCGAGCGTGATCCCCTTGCGGACGATGTGGTCCACCCACGCCTTGAGCGCGGCCGGCACGTTGTAGTTGTACACCGGGGTCGCGATGACGACGTGGTCGGCGGCCAGAACCTCGCCGACCAGTTCGTCGGACAGCCGTAGAGCCTGCTTCATCTCCGGCGAGGGCGTTGTCAGGTTGGCAGGTTTGGTGGGGCCGTGGCACCGTTCCCGGTATGACGACGTGTCCCACTCCCTACCGCGGCTTCCGCTTCCCCGCTGAGGTGATCGAGCATGCGGTTTGGCTGTATCACTGCTTCAGCCTCAGCCTGCGTGACGTCGAGACCATCCTGGCTGCCCGCGGCGTGATGGTGTCCTACGAGACCATCCGAGAGTGGGGCCTGCGCTTCGGCCGGCTGTTCGCCAACACCCTGAAGCGGCGCAGGCCAAAGCCAGGCGACAAATGGCATCTCGACGAGGTGTTCCTCCGCATCCGCGGCAAGCTGCACTATCTCTGGCGCGCGGTGGACCAGCATGGAAACATACTGGACATCCTGGTCCAGAGCCGACGCAGCGCCAAAGCCGCAAAGCGGTTCTTCCACAAGCTGCTCAAGGGTTTGCGATACGTGCCCCGCGTGCTCGTAACCGACAAGCTTAGGAGCTACGCCGCAGCGAAGCGCGAAGTTCTGCCCGGTGTCGAGCACCGGCAAAGCCGCTACCTGAACAACCGGGCGGAGATGTCGCATCAGCCGACACGACGACGAGAACGGCAAATGCAGCGGTTCAAGTCAGCCCGCCACGCCCAGCGTTTCCTCTCGGCCCACAGCCGCATCCACAACCACTTCCAGCTTCGCCGTCACCGCCTGACCGCCGACCAGCACCGTGCCGCACGCGACGCGGCCTTCCGCACCTGGCGCGAGGTGGTCGGCGTTGCCGCCGCGTGAGGACCTTATCAGCCGTAAGCCCTCCGCGGCACCTCAACCATCAACCTGACAACGCCCGTGATCGGCGACGCTCTCCGCTTCCGCACGGACCGGCGTCGGGCGACCGAGGTGGCGATTGCCGTCGGTGCGCTGAACCGCATGCTGGACCTGGGACGCCCGGAGTATGTCCGGACCGCGTGAGATCGGAGCCGGAAAGGGTTTCGTGCGTCTGGACCACTGGTCCGTGTTGGGGTGGACGGCCCCGCGGCATCTTGTGCCAAAGTTTGGTTGTCAACATCCGAACCTGAAGGACCGTCCGCATGAACCTTAAGCGCATTGGCCTCGATACGTCCAAGGCCGTGTTCACCTTGCATGGCGTCGACCACGACGAGAAAGCCGTCCTGCGCCGCAACATGAGGCGGGCGGAGATGGAGGCGTTCTTCGCCAAGCTGCCGCCGACGCATGTGGCGCTTGAGGCGTGCGGCGGCTCGCACCATTGGGGTCGTCGGCTGGCGGCCATGGGCCACACGGTGCAGCTGATCCCGCCGCAGTACGTGAAGCCGTTCGTCCGGCGCGGCAAGAACGACCGCAACGACGCCGAGGCGATCAGCGAAGCGGCGGCGCGGCCAGAGATGCCGAGCGTGGCGGTGAAATCGGCCGAACAGCAGGCCGAGGCAATCGTGCTCTCGGCGCGTGAGTTGCTGGTCCGGCAGCGAACGCAGCTGGTCAACACCGTGCGTGGTCACGCCGCCGAGTTCGGCGTGATCGCAGCCAAGAACATCAGCCAGGTGCCGGCATTGCTCGAAGCCGTGGCGGCGGAGGACGCTGTGCCGGAGGCAGCCAAGCAGATGCTGGCGTTCCTGGGTGCCCAGGTGGCTCAGCTCGATGGACAGATTGCGGAGCTGGAGCGCCGGATGAAGCAGCAGCACAAGGCCAGCCCGGTCAGCCAGCTCCTGGCGGAGGTGCCCGGCATCGGTCCGGTCAGTGCGCTGACCTTGGCGCTCACGATCGACCACGGCCGGTTCCAATCCGGGCGGCACTTCGCAGCCTGGCTCGGCCTCGTGCCGAAGGAGCACTCGACCGGTGGGCGTCAGCGCCTGGGTGGCATCAGCCGGGCCGGCAACGAGCGGCTGCGGCAGCTGCTGGTCGTTGGCGCCATGGCGGTGATCCGTTTCGCCAAGCCGGGCAGCAAGAGCGCCTCGGCCTGGCTGCTGGCCTTGCTGGAGCGCAAGCCGCGTAAGCTCGCAGCGGTGGCTCTGGCCAACAAGATGGCCCGCATCGTGTGGGCCATGATGGCGACCGGGGAAGCGTATCGGGGCAGCAAGAAGGTCGCCACGCCGGCGGCCGGGGCTGTCGCGGCCGCCTAACCCGCTCGCAGGTGCCTGGGTGCAAAGAAAGCTGCAGGAGATGATGATCGGTCGATCCGACGGACAAGAAACCCCGTTTGTTGCACAGGCATCCCGATGCCGCGTCCGTGTTTGTTGGTGTGGACGGCCCCCGGCGGCATCGGGTGTGCCAGAATGAGATCGGTGTTGATCTCAGACAAAGGAGACCGTCCGTGGACCAGATTAGCCGCATTGGAATGGATACGTCGAAGCATGTCTTTCAGCTGCACGGGGTGAACGCTGCCGAAGAGGTGGTCTTGCGCAAGAAGCTGCGGCGCAAGGAGATGGTGACCTTCTTCGAGAAGCTTACGCCGACGGTGATCGCGATCGAGGCCTGCGGTGCGAGCCATCATTGGGCAAGGCTGCTGCACTCGTTCGGGCATACGGTGAAGATGATCCCGCCCGAATTGGTCAAGCCCTACGTCAAGCGCGGCAAGAACGATGCGGCCGACGCCGAAGCGCTGTGCGAGGCGATGAGCCGACCGACGATGCGCTCCGTGCCGGTGAAGACGGCTGAGCAACAGGCGGCCTTGATGCTGACCAGCGTGCGCGACCAAATGATCCGCCATCGAACGCAGCTGGCCAACGCCATCCGCGGTCACGCTGCCGAGTTCGGCCTCACCGCCGCCAAGGGCATGGCCCACCTGGTTCCGCTGCTCGAGCGCGTCCAGGTCGATGAAAGTCTGCCCGCCTTGGCTCGGGAGCTGTTTGCTGCTCAGGCCAAGGAATACGAGCAGCTGCAGACGCAGATCGACGAGGTCGATGCCCAGCTCATGGCCCGGCATCGGGCCGACGAGTGCAGCCAACGCCTTGCCAAGATCCCGGGCATTGGCCCGATCGGCGCGATGCTGCTGACGATGAAGACCCCAGCACCCGAGTTGTTCCGATCCGGCCGGCAGTTCGCGGCCTGGATCGGCTTGACGCCCAGGGACCACTCGACCGCAGGCAAGGTGAGGCTCGGCGTCATCACGCGAGCCGGCGACGAGGGGCTGCGCAGCGCGCTGGTCGTCGGGGCAACCGCCGTGATCCAGCACGCTCGGCGCAGCGGAAAGGCCTCGCCCTGGCTGAACGGGCTGCTCAAGCGCAAGTCGCCGAAGCTGGCCGCTGTGGCGCTGGCCAACAAGATGGCGCGCATTGCCTGGAAGCTGATGCTGACAGGGGAGGCCTACACCGCAACGCCTGCGCCCGCCGCTGCGGCCGGTGCGGCCTAGAGATCAGCCAGACACGGGGAGCACCTGAACTGCAACCGTGCTGAGCTTGATGCCAGAACTTGCAAGATGAACAGCAGATGGTGTGATCGATCGGTCCAAGACGCGGGACACTCCGGAAGCCCCAATGGCCCTCCATGAGGCCGCCATTTTGTTTGGAACCCCTGTCGCGGAAACCATCTTGGCCAGCGCTCATGTGCGAGCGCATCAACAGGCAGGACATATGGACGCAGGCTCTTATTGGGTTTCGGGGTGGTGGGGTTGGACTCGTGACGCGGGGCTGAGGACGGCTGGTGCGAGGACGGGATCGGGAGTAGCTGACCGGCTCGTGCGAGGAGCTTGCGTCATGGCTGTATCCGACCTGGTCAACCTCACGGGCCTGATG
>CAXTDP010000427.1:0-5404 GCA_964242295.1 uncultured Acetobacteraceae bacterium
CTTGGCGCTGCCAGCCATCGCCTGCTTCTACATGGCCGCGACGCTCGGCAGCGCCTGGGACCACCACCGGGGCCGCGGCACCGTATGGAAACAGCGCGCCTACGGAGCCCAGGCATGACCTGCTTCCTTCTCCCTCTCCCTCCGGGAGAGGGCCGGGGTGAGGGGGTCGGCAAGCGCCGGCCCCAACCCGCGAAGGATGCGTGCTGGCGACATCGGAAGTTCCCCGCGCCGCAGGCTAGACCCCCTCACCCCAACCCTCTCCCGAGGGAAGAGGGAGCAGGACCATGACCACCTCGGACTCTGTCGAAACCTGGTCGGGCAAGGGCCGCACGGATGAGAACTTCCCGGTCGGCTCCGCCCTGATCCGTCCGGCGTTGCGTCCGCACGTCCACGCCTTCTACGCCTTCGCCCGCAACGCCGATGACATCGCCGACAGCCCCGACCTGGACGCCCCGGACAAGCTGCGGCGCCTGGACCGCATGGAGGCTGTGCTGACCGGCACGACGGATGGCGGGTCGCCGAGCGCCGCCGCCCTGCGCACCAGCCTGGCCGCGACCGGGGTCACGCCCCGGCACTCGCTGGACCTGCTGGCCGCCTTCCGCCAGGACGCCACCAAGCACCGCTACGCCACTTGGGAGGAGCTGCATGATTACTGCCGCCTGTCGGCGATGCCGGTCGGCCGCCACGTGCTGGACCTGCATGGAGAGGATGCGGCGGCCCACGCCCCCTCCGACCCCCTGTGCGCCGCGCTGCAAGTGCTGAACCACCTGCAGGACGGCGCCAAGGACCTGAACGCGCTGGACCGCTGCTACCTGCCCGCCGATGCGCTGAACGAGGCCGGCGCGCATGTCGCCGACCTGCAGGGACCGCGGGAAACGCCAGGTTTGCGCCAGGTGTTCACCCGCCTGCTGGACGAGGTGGACCATCTGCACGACGCCGCCGGCGCCTTGCCGCTCCGGGTGCGCGACCGGCGGCTGCGGCTGGAGGTTGCGGTGATCCTCGGCCTGTCCCGCCGCCTGGCCCGGCGTTTGCGGAGCGGCGACCCCGTCGCCACCCGGGTCAAGCTGCGGAAAATGGACGTGGCCGGCAGCCTGCTGGGCGCGGCGCGGTTCCTGCGATGACGGCCATGGGGACGGCCCAAGGAACCGCACTGGGTGCCGCGGCCGACGACCTGCAACAGGTCGAGGCGTTGGTGAAGCGCGCCGGGACCTCGTTCTACCGCGGCATGAAGGTGCTGCCGCCGGACCGGCGCGCGGCGATGTATGCGGTCTATGCCTTCTGCCGCATCGTGGACGACGTGGCCGACGAGCCGGGGCCGATACCGGACAAGCTTGCAGGGCTGGCGGCATGGCGTGCACGGATCGTAGCACTCTATGCCGGGCAGGCCGACGACGCCGTGACCCGCGTGCTGCTGCCGGCCATACGCACCTACGCGCTGCGGCAGGAAGACTTCATCGCCGTGATTGACGGGATGGCGATGGACACCGACGCCATCATCGCCCCGGACCTGGCGACGCTCGACCTGTATTGCGACCGCGTGGCCGCCGCCGTGGGCCGCTTGTCCGTCCGGGCCTTCGGCGACTCGTCGGCAGATGCGGACCGGGTGGCCTGGCACCTCGGCCGCGCGCTGCAACTGACCAACATCCTGCGCGACGTGGCCGAGGACGCCGGGCGGGGCCGGCTGTATCTGCCGCGCGAGTGGCTGGAACAGGCCGGCGTTCCCTCGACGCCCGACGCCCTGCACCACCCCGCGCTGGCCGGCGTTTGCGCCCGTGTGGCGGCGGAGGCGCGCGGGCACTTCGACGCCGCCCAGGCCGCCATGCGCCTGTGCTCCCCCGCCGCCATGCGCCCGGCCCGGCTGATGGGCGCGGTTTACGACGCCCTGCTGCACCGGCTGCAGCGGCGCGGCTGGAACCGCCTGGACCTGCCCGTGCGGGTGCCAAGGTGGCAAAAGCTGCTGATCGCCCTACGTTACGCACGATGAAGGTTCAGCATGTCCACGTGATCGGCGCCGGCCTGGCCGGGCTGTCCGCCGCGATGGAGCTTGTCGAATCGGGCATCGCCGTCACCGTCCACGAGGCCGGCCCAGCCGCCGGAGGGCGCTGCCGGTCCTATTTCGACCGCGAGCTGGGCTGCCGCCTGGACAATGGCAACCACCTGTTGCTGTCCGGCAACAGGGTTGCCTATGCCTTCCTGGACCGGGTCGGCGCGCGCGGCACGATGGGCGGCCCAGGGGCGCCGGTGTTCCCGTTCATGGACGTGTCCACCGGCGAACGCTGGACCGTCCGCCCCAACGAAGGCCGCATACCCTGGTGGCTGCTCAGCCGGAGCCGGCGTGTGCCCGGCGCCCGATTACGGGAATTCCTGCCGGTCCTGGCCCTGTCCCGCGGCGGCCCGGATGCCACCGTGGCCGGAACGCTGCACACGGGTGAACTGTATCGCCGGCTGCTGGAGCCGTTGGCCATCGCCGCCTTGAACACCCCTCCCGAAACCGCCAGCGCCGCCCTGCTCGGCGCCATCGTCAACGAAAGCCTGGCCTTGGGCGGCGCCGCCTGCATTCCGGCCTATCCCAAGGAGGGACTCTCCGAGAGCTTCATAGACCCTGCCGTCGCCTGGCTGCAGGCGCATGGCTGCGATGTCTTGCTTGGCAGCCGTGTTGCCCGGCTGCAACAGACCGGAGGCCGCGTGACCGCCGTGAACGACCGCCCGCTGGCGGATGACGAGGGTGTGGTGCTGGCCGTCCCCGCCCCGGTCGCGGCCGGGCTGCTGCCGGGCTTGGAAGGGCCGAACCGCTTTGAGGCCATTCTAAACGTGCATTACCGCTGTGACGCCGATCCGGGAGAAGCAGGCTTCACCGGACTGGTTGGCGGCACGGCCGAATGGGTGTTCGTGAAACCTGGTATCGTCAGCGTAACAATCAGCGCTGGCAATCGCTGGGTGGATCTGCCACCTGTGGCTTTGGCGACACGGGTGTGGGCGGATGTCAGGGCGGTGACAGGACTGTCAGAACCCATGCCCACATGGCGCGTGGTAAAGGAGAAGCGGGCGACCTTCGCCGCCACCCCCGATCAGGACCGACGACGCCCACCGGCCCAAACGGTGCTGGGCAACTTGGCCCTGGCTGGAGATTGGACGGCGACCGGTTTGCCCGCGACTATTGAAGGTGCAATCAGGTCCGGTTGCACTGCAGCATCCCTGTTTTCCCAAGTAGGCGTAACAAAACCGAAATGCCGAGCGAGACCCTGACACGTCCCACACGCTACGGCGCCGCTTCACTGCCTCGCATCCCTGACACCATTTCCGAGGACCTGCTGGAGGACTCCATCGGCCGTGCCTCCGCCGCGCTGGGCAACCGGCAGCAGGCAGACGGCCACTGGGTGTTCGAGCTGGAAGCCGACGCCACCATCCCCGCCGAATACGTGCTGCTGGAGCACTACCTCGACCGGATCAACCCGGCGCTGCAGGCCAAGATCGGCATCTACCTCCGCCGCATCCAGGGCGAGCACGGCGGCTGGCCGCTGTTCCATGGCGGCGTCTTCAACCTATCGGCCAGCGTCAAGGCGTACTATGCCCTGAAGGCCATCGGCGACTCGACGGACGCGCCGCACATGGCCCGTGCCCGGGACGCCATTCTGGCGGCCGGCGGCGCCGAGCGCACCAACGTGTTCACCCGCATCCAGCTCGCCCTGTTCGGCCAGGTGCCCTGGCGCGCGGTCCCGGCGATGCCGGTCGAGATCATGCACCTGCCGCGCTGGTTCCCGTTCCACCTGTCCAAGGTGTCATACTGGTCCCGCACCGTCATGGTGCCGCTGCTGGTGCTGATGGCGCTGCATCCGCGTGCCCGCAACCCGCGCGGCATTGAGATCCCGGAGCTGTTCCGCATCCCGGCAGACGAGGTGCGCGACTGGATACGCGGACCCTACCGCAGCGGTTGGGGCCATGTGTTCAAGGCGATTGACGGCGTGGTGCGGGTGGCCGAGCCCGCCTTTCCCGCCGGCGTCCGCACCCGCGCCATCGAGGAGGCTGTGTCCTTCGTCACCGAGCGGCTGAACGGCGAGGACGGCCTCGGCGCTATCTACCCGGCGATGGCCAACACCGTCATGATGTTCGACGCCCTGGGCTACGGCGCCGACCATCCGCACGCCACCACCGCCTGGGGCGCCGTGCAAAAGCTGCTGGTGGTGACGGACGCCGAGGCCTATTGCCAGCCGTGCCTGTCGCCGATCTGGGATACCAGCCTTGCCGGACATGCGGTGGCGGAGGCGGAAGGCGCGGCGACCCCTGCCATAGACGCCGCCTGCGCCTGGCTGGTGGCCCGCCAGGTGACGGATCTGCGCGGCGACTGGGCCGACATCCGCCCGGACGCGACGCCAGGCGGCTGGGCGTTCCAGTATGAGAACGCGCACTACCCCGACGTGGACGACACCGCCGTCGTCGGCATGCTGCTGCACCGCAACGGAGACCCCGCCCACGCCGACAGCATCTCGAAGGCCCGTGCGTGGGTTTTGGGGATGCAGAGCGCCAATGGCGGCTGGGGGGCGTTCGACGCCGACAACACCCACCACTACCTGAACCACATCCCGTTCGCCGACCACGGCGCCCTGCTGGACCCGCCGACAGCAGACGTGACGGCGCGCTGCGTGTCGTTCCTGGCGCAGACCGGGATGGATGCGACGGAGCCGGCGATGGCGCGGGCCATCGAATACCTGCGCCGCGACCAGGAGCCGGACGGAAGCTGGTTCGGCCGCTGGGGCACCAACTACATCTATGGTACCTGGTCGGTGCTGTGCGCGCTGAATGCCGCCGGGCTGGCGCATGATGACCCGGCGATCCGCCGTGCCGCGGAGTGGCTGCTGGCGCATCAGCGCGAGGACGGCGGCTGGGGCGAGGACGAGGACAGCTACGACACCACGCCGCGGGGCGAGTATCATACCAGCACTCCGTCGCAGACGAGCTGGGCGTTGCTGGGCTTGATGGCCGCCGGCGAGACCGGGCCGGCGGTGGCGCGAGGCGCCGCCTATCTGGCGCAAACGCAACGGGAGGACGGGGAATGGGACGAAGCTCCCTATACCGCCGTTGGGTTTCCCAAGGTGTTCTACCTGCGCTACCACGGCTACCGCCTGTTCTTCCCGTTGCTGGCGCTGGCGCGGTTCCGCAACCTGCAGCGCGGCAACAGCCGGCGCGTGGGGTTCGGGTTCTAGGGCCGCGGTCGCACGAGCCAGAACAAAGGGCCACGCCGCTTCTCCCTCTCCCTCCGGGAAAGGGCCGGGGTGAGGGGGTCTTGCCTGCGGAGCGGGGCACCTACGGCGCCGCTGGACCAAGGCCCTAGATGGGACAGGGTAGCGCCAAACGACCCCCTCACCCCAACCCTCTCCCGGAGGGAGAGGGAGCAGGTAAGCCAGTC
>CAXTDP010000428.1:0-5366 GCA_964242295.1 uncultured Acetobacteraceae bacterium
CGCGGCGCGGGTTGGCCGGGACGCCCGCCGGGTGCGCGCCGCTGCGCCGGGCGGCGGCTTTCGAAGTAGCGGTTGAGCAGGGTGCTGCGGTATTCGCTGGCCAGGTCGCGGTCGGGGATGCGCTTGGCGACCTCGGCCAGCCGGGCACGGAACGCGGCGCGCTGTTCCGGCGAGTCCCCGGCGCTGCCCTCGCGCACGAAGTCGTACAGCGCCTCCACCAGGGGCCGATGTCCGTTGATCAGAGCTTGGATCGCCGCCTTGCCGCCGCGCCGGGCCAGGCTGTCCGGGTCCTCACCCGCCGGGAGGTTGGCGAAGCGCAAGGTGCGGCCAGGCGTCAGCAGCGGCAGGCACAGTTCCGCCACGCGCGCACCGGCCCGGGCGCCAGCCGCGTCGCCGTCGAAGCACAGCAGCGGATTGGGGGCGAGGCGCCAGAGTTCCTCCAACTGCTCCTCGGTCAGCGCGGTGCCGAGCGGGGCTACCGCGCCGGGGAAGCCGGCCTGGTGCAGGGCGATCACGTCCATGTAGCCTTCGGCCACGATCAAGTCGGCGCCGGTCCGCAGTCCCTCCCGGGCCAGGTTCAGGGCATAAAGGTTGCGGCGCTTGGAGAACAGCGCGGTGTCGGGTCCGTTGATATACTTGGGCTTGGCGTCGCCCAGCGTGCGCCCGCCGAAGCTGATGAGGCGCCCGCGCCGGTCGCGGATCGGGAAGGTGACGCGGCCCCAGTAAAGCTCCCGCGCCGGGCCGTTGTCGTCGGACGGGCGCAACAGCCCGGCCTCCAGCAGCCGGTCGGGCGTGACGCCGGCGCGGCCCAACTCGGCTGCCAGGGCACCGCGGCCGTCGCCGCTCCAGCCCAGGCCGAACGTCTCGATGGTGGCGTCGGTCAGGCCGCGCCCGCGCAGATACGCCATGCCGGGGGCGCCCTCCTTCTCCCGCAGGCGCCGGGCGAAGCTGGCCTGAGCGGCTTCGAGAACCTCGTGCAGGTCCAGGCGCTGCCGCTCCGCCTCCGCGGCGCGCGGGGAAGGCTTGGGCACCTCCAGCCCAGCTTCTCCCGCCAGTTGCTCCACCGCTTCCGGGAACGACGCTCCGGCGGTCTGCATTAGGAAGCTGATGGCGTCCCCGTGCGCGCCGCAGCCGAAGCAGTGGAAGCCGTCCTCGTAAACGTAGAAGCTGGGCGACTTCTCGCTATGGAAGGGGCAGCAGCCCTTCCAGTTGCGCCCGGACTTCGACAGCTTGACCCGGCGCCCGACCAGCGCCGACAGGGGCGTGCGCGCCCGAAGCTCGTCCAGAAAGGCCGGCGGCAGCGCCATCAGCTTCTCCCTTTCTCTCCGGGAGAGGGCCAGGGTGAGGGGGTCTTGGCTGCGGAGCGGGGTGCTGCCGGAGCAGCAAGACACCAGGCTGCTCTGGAATATGGGCCGTGCTTGCCCGTGCAAGGCTGGGTCCTGGCGGCGCCAGCGGTCCTTCGCTCCGCAGCCAAGCCCCCCTCACTCCGACCCTCCCCCGGAGGGAAAAGGAGCAGATGCAGACCTGCCACTTCCGTCACTGGTTCAAGCGCGCCCGCACCAGGGCCCCGGCCCGGGCCATATCCAGCGCGGCGCCGTGCTTCGCCTTTAGGGCGGCCATCACCTTGCCCATCTCCTTTTGCGACGACGCGCCGGTGCTGGCGACGGCGGCCTCCACTTCGGCGGCCAGGGCAGCGGCATCCATCTCCTGCGGCAGGAAGCCCTCGATCACCCCAATTTCGGCCAGCTCCTTGGCGGCCAGTTCGGGGCGGTTGCCCTGCTCATAGAGGGTGACGGACTCGCGGCGCGACTTCACCATGCCGCGCAGCATGCCGATGATGTCGTCGTCGGGGATGGCGGTGACCCCCTTCGGCCGGGCGGCGATGTCGGTGTCCTTCAGCCGGGCCAGGATCATCCGCAGGGTCGAGGTGCGCGCGGCGTTCCCGGCGCGCATGGACCCTTTCAACTCGTCGGTGAACCGTTCACGCAAGCTCATCATCTGTCCTCCAATCCGGCATCCTATACACTTGGTAACCGCGCCGGCCAAAACGCTGCTGAGCTATGTTGATCTTGTCCTGGGAAAAAATTTCCCATATGACTCTGCCATGCCGACGACCGACGAGATTATTTCCCGCCTTGGTGGGGCCGAAGCTGCCGCCAGGCTAACCGGTGTGGGGCTGGAGGCCATACGCAAATGGCGACAATCCCGCGCCATTCCCAGCAAGCACTGGCCGGCCATCATCACCGCGACCGGCCTGCCGTTCTCCGCCCTGTCGGGCATCCCTATCCCGGAGCCTGCCATGACCCCTGCCCCGCACAACGCGCCTGCCGGCGCCACCGCCGTCCTGGTGCTGGCGGACGGGGCTGCCATCTGGGGCCGTGGCTTTGGCGCGCACACGGCGCCAGGCGCGGGGCGGGTGGGCGAGGTCGTGTTCAACACGGGGATGACTGGCTACCAGGAGACGCTGACCGACCCGTCCTTTGCCGGGCAGATCATCACCTTCACCTTCCCGCACATCGGCAACACCGGGATCAACCCGGAGGACATGGAGGCCATCAACATCGCCGCCCTGGGCCTGGTGGTGAAGCAGGATGTGACCGAGCCGAGCAGTTGGCGCAGCGCCCAGCCTCTGGATGCCTGGCTGCGGAGCCAGGGGATGCCGGGCCTGTCGGGCGTTGACACCCGGGCGTTGACGATACGCATACGGGACGCCGGCGCGCCCCATGCCGTGCTGTCCTACCCGGCCGATGGGCGCTTCGACCTGGCGGCGCTGCAGGCGCAGGCGGCGGCGTGGCCGGGCCTGCAAGGGATGGACCTGGCGAAGCAGGTGGGCTGCACGCAATCCTATACATGGGAGGAGGGCACCTGGGCCTGGCCGGACCGACACGACACTCCGGCGTCGCGCCACCACGTCGTCGCCGTGGACTACGGGGCCAAGCGCAACATCCTGCGCAGCCTGGTCGCCGCGGGATGCCGGGTCACGGTGGTGCCGCCAACCGCGACGGCGGAAGACATCCTGCGCCACCAGCCCGATGGCGTGTTCCTATCCAACGGCCCCGGCGATCCGGCGGCGACCGGCGCCTACGCAGTGCCAGCGATCCAAGGCGTGCTGGACCAGCAGGTGCCGGTGTTCGGCATCTGCCTGGGGCACCAATTGCTGGCGCTGGCGCTGGGGGCGCGCACCTACAAGCTGGACCGTGGCCACCACGGCGCGAACCAGCCGGTGAAGGAGTTGGCGACCGGCAAGGTAGAGATCACCAGCCAGAACCACGGCTTTGCGGTGGAGGACGCCAGCCTGCCTCCGGGAGTGCGGATCACGCATACGAGCCTGTTCGACGGCAGCAACGAGGGCATCGCGTGCGAGTCGCGGCGGGCGTTCAGCGTGCAGTATCATCCAGAGGCCAGTCCAGGGCCGGCAGACAGCCAGCACTTGTTCCGGCGGTTCGTGGCGATGATGGACGGGATGTAGGAGCCAGCCATGCCCAAGCGCACCGACATCCAATCCATCCTCATCATCGGCGCCGGCCCCATCGTCATCGGCCAGGCCTGCGAGTTCGACTACTCCGGCGCGCAGGCCTGCAAGGCGCTGCGGGCGGAGGGCTACCGGGTCATCCTGGTCAACTCCAACCCGGCCACCATCATGACCGACCCCGGCCTGGCCGACGCCACCTACATCGAGCCGATCACGCCGGAGATCGTCGAGAAGATCATCGCCCGCGAGAAGCCCGACGCCATCCTGCCGACCATGGGCGGGCAGACCGCGCTCAACACCGCCATGAAGCTGCATGCCAACGGCGCCCTGGCCCGGCACAACGTGGAGCTGATCGGCGCCAAGGCCGACGTGATCGACCGCGCCGAGGACCGGCTAAAGTTCCGCGACGCCATGAGCGAGATCGGCATCGAATCCCCCCGCAGCGCCATCGCCCACAGCATGGCGGAGGCGCGCGAGGCGCTGGCGCTGGTGGGGCTGCCGGCGGTGATCCGCCCCTCCTTCACCCTGGGCGGCACCGGCGGCGGCATCGCCTACAACCGGGAGGAGTTCGAGCAGATCGTCCAATCCGGCCTGGACGCCAGCCCCACCAAGGAGGTGCTGGTCGAGGAAAGCGTGCTCGGCTGGAAGGAATACGAGATGGAGGTCGTGCGCGACAGCGCCGACAACTGCATCATCATCTGCGCCATCGAGAACGTGGACCCCATGGGCATCCACACCGGCGACAGCATCACCGTCGCCCCGGCGCTGACGCTGACCGACAAGGAATACCAGATCATGCGCGACGCGAGCCTCGCATGCCTGCGCAAGATCGGCGTCGAAACCGGCGGGTCCAACGTGCAGTTCGCCGTCAACCCGGCGGATGGCCGCCTGGTGGTGATCGAGATGAACCCGCGCGTGTCGCGCTCGTCGGCGCTGGCGTCCAAGGCGACCGGATTTCCCATCGCCAAGGTCGCGGCGAAGCTGGCGGTGGGCTACACCCTCGACGAGCTGGCCAACGACATCACCCGCACCACCCCCGCCAGCTTCGAGCCGGCGATTGACTATGTCGTCATCAAGCTGCCCCGCTTCACGTTCGAGAAATTTCCGGGGACGCCGGCGCTGCTGGGCACCAGCATGAAGTCGGTCGGCGAAGCGATGGCAGTCGGGCGCAGCTTCGCTGAGGCGCTGCAGAAGGGCCTGCGCAGCATGGAAACCGGCTATGCCGGCCTCGACCCGGTGGAGCCGCCCGGTGATGGCGGCCATGACGCCTACCGCGCAGCCCTGTCGGCGCCGCGCCCGGACCGGATCGTGATGGCGGCGCAGGCGCTGCGCGCCGGGCTGTCGGTGGAGGACATCCACGGCATCAGCAAGTTCGACCCCTGGTTCCTGCGGGAGCTGGAGCGGATCGTGCAGGCGGAGCGGGAGATCACGGCATCCGGCCTGCCGGCAGACGCAACGGCGATGCGCCGAATCAAGGCGATGGGCTTCTCCGATAAGCAGTTGGCCCGGCTGACGGGGCGGACGGAGGAGGACGTGTTCGCCGCCCGCACCGCGCTGGGCGTGCTGCCGGTCTATAAGCGCATCGACACCTGCGCGGGGGAGTTCGCCTCCGCCACGCCGTATATGTATTCGACGTTCGAGGGCGGCTTCGGCCCGCCGGAGTGCGAGAGCAGGCCGACCGGGCGCCGGAAGGTGATCATCCTCGGCGGCGGACCCAACCGGATCGGCCAGGGGATCGAGTTCGACTACTGCTGCGTCCACGCGGCCTATGCGCTGCGCGAGGCCGGGTTCGAGACCATCATGGTCAACTGCAACCCGGAAACCGTCAGCACCGACTATGACACCAGCGACCGCCTGTATTTCGAGCCGCTGACCGCCGAGGACGTCATCGCCT
>CAXTDP010000429.1:0-5364 GCA_964242295.1 uncultured Acetobacteraceae bacterium
CCCGGCGGATCGGCTGGCATCCGCATGCGCTCCGCCATGCCGCCCAGGGTGCCGCGGTGCTGGCGCTGCTGCCGGTGCTTTGGGCTTGGTTCGCGGTGCCGGAGCTGGCGCAGAGCGCCGTCGCGGTCATGGCTGTGATGCTGGTTCCCGTGAGCAGCATCGGCCAGAGCGGGCTAGGGCCGGTCAGCCGCAAGCTGCTGCAGCGGGTCGCCGGGTGCCTTGCCGGGAGCGCGCTGGCCGGCGCGTTCCTGTTTGCCGCGCATGGCAGCGTGCCCCTCCTGATCGGGGGGACGGTGGTTGGGGTGCTGTTGGGCCGGCATATCGAGAACGGCGGGCACACCGTGACCTATGTCGGCACGCAGTTCACGCTGGCCGTCCTGGTGACGCTGGTTCCCGACAGTTACGCCGGCATTGCGATCACCCCGGCTCTGGAGCGCCTGGCTGGCACCCTGGTCGGGCTCGCGCTGCTGGAGCCGGTCTTGATCGCCTGGCACCTGGTCGCGCCCACGGGCGCTGCACGGATCCAGCCTGCGGGAGGCGGGACCGGGGTGGGGCGGTAGTTTTGCTGGGGTGCGCGCCGGGGTGATGGCGGTGCGGGCGTGGTGGGCGGCAGGTCAGCGGGCGCAGTTGGGCTGACCAGGCGGGGGATGGATGCGATGGGGACCGGCTTATTGTTCCGATGGAGGAGGTGCGACCGATGGGCGATGATGCCGTAGCGCGGGTGCGGCTCGCCTTGGCGCGGGCCGGGCATCCCGACACCATCCTGGCCTATCCGGCCGGCACCCGGACGGCGGCCGACGCCGCCGCTGCGATCGGGTGCGAGGTGGCGCAGATCGCCAAGTCCATCGTGTTCCGCGTCCATCTCCCAGCGGGGGACCGGGCGGCTGTGGTGGTCACGTCGGGCGCCAACCGGGTGGACCCGGCCCGGGCAGCCGCGGCGCTGGGCGTCGGGCTGGCGCGGGCCGATGCAGCGTTCGTGCGGGAGGCGACGGGCTTCGTGGTCGGCGGGGTGGCGCCGGTCGGGCACCTGACGCCGCCGCTGATGCTGCTGGATGCGGACCTGCTGCGGCTGGACCCGGTGTGGGCTGCGGCCGGGTCGCCGCAGCATGTGTTCCGGACGAGTGCTGCGGAGCTGGTGCGGATGACTGGGGCGGTGGTTGCGTTGGTGGCGGAGGGTTAGGCTGGGGGAGCCTTCATTCTGGGTGCGTCGTGAGCCGTAGGCCATCTGTGTGGTGGGCCGCGCGAGCCTGCTTAGCCCCGCAATGATGTGGAAGGGTGGGAGCGGGTGGCGGCTGGTGCTATTTCAGCTCATGGGCTGTTGCCGTATGGGTTAGAGTGGCTTGGCCACAACTAGCCCGGAGCAGACCATGCCTGACCAAGCCGGACCGCTTCGCATCGGTCGTCGAGGGGTCGTTTCCCTGGGGCTTGCCGGGCTTGTTGCTCCACCTGCCCGCGCCGTGGCACGCGAGCTTTCCTTTGCCGAACTTTATGGGCCCAGCACCCCGGACGGCACGCCGCTGTCGCCGGCGGCGCAGGCGCTGGTTGGCCGGCAGGTCACCCTGCGCGGCTTCATGGCGCCGCCGCTACGGGCGGAGAGCGACTTCTTCGTGCTGACACGGTATCCCATGTCCACCTGCCCGTTCTGCTCCAACGCCGCGGACTGGCCGGTGGACATCGTGTTCGTGCGGCTGGGCCGGGCGGCGGAAACGGCGTCCCCGAGCTACGCCATCGCCGTGTCTGGCACGCTGGACGCCGGGATGCAGGCGGACCCGGCGACGGGCTTTGTCAGCATGGTCCGGGTGGTGGATGCGACGTGGCGCCGAGTTTGAGCGGGGCTACTTCACCAGGCCGAGGGACTTCAGCTTGCCGATTTCCGTCTCAACCCGCGGCAGGCCGCCGTTGGCATACAGGATGAACACCCGCTCTGCCGAGAGGTGGGTCAGCACGGGGTTGCGGTATCCGGTGTTGTAGCGGGTGGCGTCGGCCGGGTCGTAGCCGAACTTGGGGGCGAGGGCACGCAGGAACAGCTCGCTTTGGACGACGGCCGGACCGGTGTAGGTGTAGTCGGCGTCGGACAGGTTCTGCAGCACGTATTCATACAGCAGGTTGGACTGGTTCGGCAGGCTGGCCAGCACGTTCACCGAGCCGAGCTGCCGCACCGGCGGCAGGCGCAGCCGGCCCAGGGCGTCCTTCATCAGGTAGCCGCGCTCCACCGGATCAATGCCGGTGATGATGGCGGCGGCGTGCAGCCAGTTGACGACGCTGAACTCGTTGCCGGCGTTGGGCGCGCCGTGGGCGGAGGCCTGGGCGATCAGGAAGGCCGGCGGCATGCCTCGGGCCATGCCTTCTGCCACGCCCAGGATGTGGTGGCTGCCGGTCTTGCTGGTGCCGGGCGCGCCCCAGGCGTCGGTCTTGCCGTTGCCGCCGAAGTTCATCTCGGCGTATTCGGAGCCGTCGGCATTCCATTGGAACACCATCGTCTTGGCCCAGTCGTGCCAGATGGGCGTGCCGATGGCGATGTCCTGGTCGATGAACAGGTCCGCATCGGGCTTACCATCCGTGCCGTCGCGCAGGACCGGCAGGCCGCGGGCGTCCAGGGTGCCGTAAACCCGGCGGTAGGTGTCGGCCAGGTTGACGCCGCTGCTCATGTTGACGGCGACGTGCATCGCCAGGCCGCCGGGCTCGGAGTGGTGGCCGCCGAAGACGCTGCCTGGAGCGCCGATGTAGGGCAGCGGCAGCTTTGGGCATGGCGTGCCTTCGTCGCGCACGCCGGGGAAGACGCCGGCGAGGAGGCCACCGGGGATACGGCCGGCCTCGGATTCGTCGATCAGGCCCTCGGCGACCAACTGGGTGACGACGGCCTGCTTGCGCTCGGGCGTCAGGTTGGCGCGGCTTTTGATGCAGGTGTCGGGGTTGAAGACGGCGTCCTCGGTTTCCTTGCGGAGCTGCGGGTCCTTGAGAGTGGCGGCCTGGGCCTTGATGTAGGCCATGGCGGTCGTGACGAGGGCGGAGGAGCCGGCGAGGCGTGCGGCTTCTGCGTTCCAGGCGCCTAGGCCGGCTTGGTCGGCGGCGGCGGCCGTGGCCGTCAGGGCCAGGACGGCAGCAGCGGCCAGCAGGCGGATTGGCTTGGTCATGTTGATGCTCCCGGCGTTCCGTTCCGGGGTTAGGCTACATGGGATTTGCGTAGGGGTGGGCCTGATTTTCGGAAAGTTTGATGACAGGGGCAGGCCGGTTCACGTCGAGTGGAAAGGCGTTGGCGCCTTCCGCCGATGGAGACGCCGCGGTTTGGCGGAGGGCGCTGACGCTTCTCCGCCCTAGGCGTCCGTGGTCAGGCGGCGGCTGCAGAACCCTTGGCGTCCGGCATCAGGCCGCCGGATTTACTTGGACTTCCATCCCAACCGTGATCCGCCCGGCTCCGTCCGGGATCAGGTTCATGCCGAAGATCACCCGACCATCCCCGCCGCGGCGGAACGCCGTCAGCGTCCGCAACGGCTCGCGGTCGCGCGGGCGGTCGCCGGTCGCCTGGTCGGTCGTGATGACGACGCAGCGGCCGCAGGTCTTGGGTCCGCGGAACGGGACGGGGCCGATGTGCAGGGCGGTCCACTCGTCCTCGGCCCAGGCCGGGGCGCCGGATATGACCAGGTTAGTGCGGAAGCGGTCCATCGGCACGGGCTGCGCCAAGCGGGCGTTCAAGTGGTTCAGTGATGCGGCGTTGACCGCCAGCACCGGGAAGCCGTCGGCGAAGCTGACGCGGTCGTCCGGCCTGGCGTATTTGGGGTCTACGCCGCGGGCCGCCGCCGGGTTGCCCATGTGAACGAGGCGGCACGGATGGCCCAGGGCGCGGGACAGCCACGCGGTGGCGTCCGGCCCGGCTTCCTCCGCCTGGACCTGGTCTCGCCAGACCAGGACCTCGACCGGGGTGCGCGGCAGCGGGACGTGCAGCGGGGCCATGCCGCCGGCCGATAGGGTGATCCCCCTGCCATCGGGCACCGCGGCGATGCGGGCCATGCCGGGCAGGTCGCGCTGGGTGAGATAGCGTCCGCCGCTGTCCACCAGCATCCAGCGGCGGTCGCCCTGCAAGCCCCAAGGCTCCACGATGGCCTCCTGCACCTGGATGCCGCGCAGGCCCTTCACGGGATAGATGAACAGGGCGTCGAGGTTCATGCGGCTCAGTCCTGGCTGGGCGTCTTTCCGGTGAAGGCGCCCACAAGGTCCGTCAAGTGGCCGATCTCGTCCAGCTTCAACCCATCGGGGACGGCCAGCTTACGCCCGCCGCGGGCGATGCGGCGGGGCAGGCAGGCGCCCTCGAATCCCAGCTTGTGGGCTTCCTTCAGGCGGGATTCAGCCTGGGCGACCTGGCGGACCTCGCCGGATAGGCCGACCTCGCCGAAGTAGACCATCCCCGCGTTGGTCGGCGTGTCGGTGGCGGCGGAGGCCAGTGCTGCGGCCACGGCAAGGTCCGCCGCAGGCTCCTGCACCCGCAGGCCGCCGGCGATGTTGAGGTAAACATCCGTGCTGCCCATGCGCAGCCCGGCGCGGGTTTCCAGCACTGCCAGCAGCATGGACAGGCGCCCGCTGTCCCAGCCGACCACCGCGCGCCGGGGCGAGCCGCCCTGATTGGGCGCCAGCAACGCCTGCACCTCCACCAGCACTGGCCGGGTGCCTTCAAGACCGGCGAACACGGCCGATCCCGCGATGTTGCCGCGGCGCTCCGCCAGGAACAGGGCGCTGGGGTTGGGCACCTCCGCCAGGCCGCGGTCGGTCATCTCGAACACGCCGATCTCGTCCGTGGCGCCGAAGCGGTTCTTGACGGCTCGCAGGATGCGGAACTGGTGGCCGCGGTCGCCTTCGAAATAGAGTACGGCGTCCACCATGTGCTCCAGGACGCGGGGGCCGGCGAGCGCGCCCTCCTTGGTGACGTGGCCGACCAGCACGAGGGAGAAGCCGCGGGACTTGGCCAGGCGGATCAGCTCGAAGCTGGTGGCGCGAACCTGGGCGACGGTGCCCGGCGCGCTCTCGATGGTGTCGAGCCACATGGTCTGGATGGAGTCTATGACGACCAGCGCCAGGTCATGCTCGGCTTCGAGCGAGGCGGCGATGTCGCGGACGTTGATGGCCGCGGCGAGGTCCAGCGGCGCATCGGCCAGGTCCAGCCGGCGGGCGCGCAGGCGGACCTGGTCTATGCTTTCCTCGCCGCTGATATACATCACGCGCTTGCCGGTGCGGGCCAGGGTGGCGGCAGCTTGCAGCATGAGCGTGCTTTTGCCGATGCCGGGGTCGCCGCCGACCAGCACCACGCTGGCGGGCACGAGGCCGCCGCCCAGCACGCGGTCCAGTTCGCCGATGCCGGTCTCGGCGCTGGGG
>CAXTDP010000430.1:0-5336 GCA_964242295.1 uncultured Acetobacteraceae bacterium
GGCGCTGTCGGTGCAGGACATCTGCGACGAGATCGTGCAGGAGGCCGTGGACGGCCTCGGCGGCGTTCGGATCGGCCTCGTCGGCGAGATCGGCGTGTCGTCAGACTTCACGCCGGCGGAGCAACGCTCGCTGCAAGGCGCGGCGCGGGCGGCGGCGCGCACCGGGCTGCCGCTGATGGTCCATCTTCCCGGCTGGTTCCGCCATGGCCACCGCGTGCTGGACATGGCGGAGGCGGAGGGCGCCGACCCTGCCCATACCGTGCTGTGCCACATGAACCCGTCCGGCACCGATACGGAGTATCAGCACGGTTTGGCTCGGCGCGGCGCTTTCCTGGAATATGACATGGTCGGCATGGACTACTGGTATGCCGACCAGGGCGTGCAGTGCCCGTCCGACGAGGAGAACGCCAAGGCAATCGCCGGGCTGGCGGAGGCCGGGCACCTAGGCCAGGTGCTGCTGTCGCAAGACGTGTTCCTGAAGATGATGCTGACCCGGCATGGCGGCTTCGGATACGCCTACGTCCAACGGCACTTCCTGCCGCGGCTTGGCCGGATGGGCTTGAGCCAGGCGGAACTGGACAGGCTGATGGTCGTAAACCCGCGCCGGGTGTTCGACGCAGCCGCCTGACCTCGGCGGTCCCCGGGAACGCGGCCTGGCAGCGATGCCAACCAAAGGAAGAATCATGGCCTCTCAGCATCCTATTCCGTCGCGCGCGGTCACCAGCTTTCCTGGCGAGGCATGGCAGCGCAAGGCGCCCGCCGAACTGGGTATTGATCCGGCTGCGCTGGATGAGGCGGTCCGCTTCGCCATCGCGAGCGAGACCAAGGCGCCGCGCGACCTGGTTGCGAACCACTATCAAACATTCGGGCGCGAGCCGTTCGGCGACGCCATCGGGCCGATCAAGGAGCGGGCGGCGCCCAACGGGCTGGTCATCCGGCACGGCTGCATCGCCGCCGAATGGGGCGACCCGCACAGCATAGACATGACGCACAGCGTGACGAAAAGCCTGCTGTCCAGCGTCGTCGGCGTCGCCGTTGACCAAGGACTGATCCGGAGCGTCCACGACAGGGTCCGGGACTACATGCCGCCGATACAGCCGTACAACCCAGTGCCGGCCGGCAACAAATCCGACCGCCTGGCGGACTCCGGCCTGCTGTTCCCCTTCGACAGCCCGCATAACCGGACCATCACCTGGGACAACTTGCTGCGGCAGACCAGCGATTGGGAGGGCGTGCTATGGGGCAAGCCCGATTGGGCCGACCGTCCGGACGAGGATGCGGCGGGGTGGGCGACACGTGCGCGCTACACGCCTGGCACCACCTACAAATACAACGATGTCCGCACCAACGCACTGGCGCTCGCGGCGCTCAACGTTTGGCGGCGGCCCTTGCCGCAGGTGTTGAAGCAGTACGTCATGGACCCCATCGGCGCGTCCAACTGCTGGCGTTGGTTCGGCTACGAGAACTCCTGGATCGTGCTGGACGGCGCCCCGGTGCAGTCGGTGACGGGTGGGGGGCATTGGGGCGGCGGCGCCTACATCCACGCCTATGACATGGCGCGCTTCGGCTACCTGACCCTGCGCGATGGCCGATGGGACGGACAGCAGGTGCTGTCGCGCGCTTGGGTGGACGCGGCCCGCACTCCGACGGCGCCGGAGCCGATCTATGGCTTCATGAACTGGTTCCTCAACACGGACCGGAAGCGGTGGCCGAGCGCACCGGCCACTGCGTTCGCGCACGTGGGGAATGGCACGAACCTGGTTTATGCCGATCCGGAGCACGACCTGGTCGCCGTGGTCCGCTGGATTGATGGCGAGGCGGTTGATGGCTTCCTCGGACGTCTTCTGGCGGCAGTCGGGGCGGGGTAGCGGGCGCCTACCAGCGGGGCGGCACGAGGGAGCAGCAGCAACGGGCGGCATGGACGCCTGGCATCGTTCTTGCTGAGATGCTGGGCACGACGCCGCCACTGCTCGGCGAGACGCCACTATTTAGGGATCTTGGCCCATGCAACCGAACACCTGGCTCTCCTGTGCGCTGATAGCTGCGGTGGCGACATTGGCCGGCGCACCGCCAGCGGCTGCACAGAAGTCCGCCGACACGCTCCGCATCACCTGGCGCGATGCGATCCCGGACGTTGATCCCTATTACAACTCGCTGCGCACCGGCATGGTCGTCGCGTTCCAGGCGTTTGACTGCCTGATCTACCGCGACCCGGAAACCCTGGAGATGAAGCCCGCGCTAGCGACGTCCTGGCGTCAGGTGGACGAGACCACGCTTGAGTTCACCTTGCGGGAGGGCGTCACGTTCCAGAACGGCGACCCGTTCACCGCGGATGACGTGGTTTACACGATCAACACCATCATTGGCGACAAGCAGGTCTCGATTCCCAGCTACTATACCTCGTTCGCCGGGGCGGAGCGGATTGACGACCATCACGTGCGCATCAAGCTGACGGGCGTGTCCCCAGCGGCGATGGAATACCTGGCGATGGTGACGCCAATCTGGCCGAAAGCCTATCGCGAGAAGGTCGGCGCCGACGCGTTCGGCCGCGCGCCGGTCGGCACCGGCCCATACCGGATCACCAAGGTGGACGGCACCACCGAGATCGACTTGGAGCGTTACGACGGCCATTACGCCGGCAGCCCCAAGGGCCGCCCCGCCATCCGGTTCATCAAGATACATGAGGTGCCGGACGCCACGACCGAGATGACGGAGTTGCTGGGCGGCCGGGCCGACTGGATTTGGGGCTACAACGCCGACCAATTCGCCAACATCTCCCGCAGCCCGATGCTGCAGGCCCAGCGCTACGGCATCATGCGCGTGCACTTCATGACCCTGGACGGCGCGGGCCGCAGCGGCGCGGACAACCCGTTGACCCGGCCGAAGGTGCGGCAGGCGATCATCTCCGCCGTTGACCGCACGACCATGGCCCGGCAACTGATCCAGGGCGGGTCCCAGGTCATTGATACCCCGTGCTTTCCGACCCAGTTCGGCTGCGACGTGTCGGCCGCCGTCAAGTATCCCTACGACCCCGCAAAGGCGAAGCAGCTCCTGACCGAGGCCGGATACCCCACAGGCTTCAGCACGACACTGGTGACCTACTCCCCGCCGCAGATCTCTGCCGCAGTGCAGAACTACCTCAAGGCTGTCGGGATCGACCTACGCATCCAGCAACTGCAAGTTGGGGCGGCGGTGCAGCAGGCAGAGGCCGGCAAGGCGCCGCTATATGCCGGCAGTTGGGGCAGCAACTCGATCAACGACGCGTCGGCGTTCATGCCATACTTCCTCGGTGGCGGCCTGGACGACTACGCGCGCGATCCGGACGTGCAGAAGCTGCTGCAAGACGCCGGCGCGACCGACAACCCGGCGGCGCGCCAAAAGTATTTCAGCGACGCCATCCGGCTGGCCACGGAGCGGGCGCTTTTCATGCCCCTGTTCAGTGACGTGCGGTATGTCGCCTATTCCAAGCAGCTCAACTTCCAGGGCTTCCAGGATGACGTGCCGCGCTTCTACCTGTCCACTTGGAAGTAGCGTTCGAGCGTCCAGTCAAATGCGCGGCCCTTACAGGGCTTGCAGAGTGGATCAGCCCAGCGTCGTCCGCCGCGATCGGCGCGGCGCGTCGTATTAGGAACTGCTTTGCTTGATCGCCCCCTATGGTCCCCTGGGGAAGCCGCCAGTGCTTTCCCGTGACGCGGGGTCATACCAACGGCCCTTCGCACTGACCCTTACCTTGCCAAGCTGTCGTTGCGAGCCGCTTGCGGCGCGATAATCCAGGGCCGCCAGCACGGTCCTTGCCGTGCCGCTTCGCTCCTCGCAATGAAGGAGACGGTCAGAGCGAAGAGTACTCGGTATCAAGCCAGCAGGCACTCGACGAGGCGGCCATCACGCCTCATGCCATCGGGCATCGTCACTCCGCACGCCTCGACCGCCTGCGGGCAGCGCGGGTGGAAGCGGCACCCCGGCGGGACGTTCGCCGGGTCAGGATAGGTGTCGCCCAGCCCGACGTCGGGGATGCCAAGCGCCGGATCGGGCGTCAGGACGGATGCGAGCAGCGCCTTGGTGTAGGGGTGGCCCGGGCTGCGGAACAGGTCCTGGACCGGCGCCTGCTCCACCACCCGGCCCAGGTACATCACCGCAACCTCGGTCGCGATGTGCTCGACGACGGCAAGGTTGTGACTGATGAACAGGTAGGTCAGCCCGAACTCCTGCCGCAGGTCCACCAGCAGGTTCAGGATCTGCGCCTGCACCGACACATCGAGCGCGCTGGTCGGCTCGTCGCACACGACGATGCGGGGATGCAGCACGAGCGCCCGGGCAATGGCCACGCGCTGGCGCTGCCCGCCGGAAAGCTGGGCTGGCGTGCGGGCGGCCATCTCGGGGGAGATGCCGACCCGCGCCAGCATCGCCATGACGCGGTCGTCCCGCTGCCGCGCCGGCAATCCGCCCTGCGCCAACAGAGGCAGGCCAACGATGTCGCGGATGCGATGGCGCGGGTTCAGGGAGGAGAACGGGTCCTGGAACACCGGCTGGATCAGCCGCGCACGCTCCCTGCGGTCCATGCCGGCCAGGCTGCGCCCATCCACAAGGACTTCGCCCGAACTGGGCGGCAGCAGGCCGATGATGAGGCGGGCCAGCGTGGACTTGCCGCAGCCGGACTCGCCGACCACCCCCAGCACGTCGCCGGCCTGGACCGATAGCGTCACCCCGTCCACCGCGCGGACCGGGCGGCCCCGGGCCATCATGCCGCCCCGCTGCTGGAACTCGCGGCGGAGATCCCGGACTTCGATGGCGCAGGTCATGCCGAGGCCGCCTGCTGCCATCCCTGGGGCAGCCGGCAAAAGTAGGAGTGGCCGCCGCCTGCGTCGCGCCACGGCACCGATGCGGCGCACTCCGGCATCGCCCAGGCGCACCTGTCCCGGAAGCCACAGCCGGTGAAGCCCGCTGCGATCCGGGGCACGGTGCCGGGGATGCTGCCCAGCTTGTCGCCGCTTCGCACACTGCCCGGCACGGGGATGCAGGCCAGCAGGCCCCGCGTATAAGGGTGCATCGGGGCGGAGAACACGGCGGGGACCGGCCCGCTCTCGATCACCTGGCCGGCATACATCACCGAAACCTGGTCCGCCATGCGGGCGACGATCCCGAGGTCGTGGGTGATCAGCAGCAGGGCCAGCCCAAGCTCCCGCTGCAAGGATTGCAGCAGCCGCAGGATTTGCGCCTGCACCGTCACGTCCAGCGCCGTTGTCGGCTCGTCGGCGATCAGCAGCTCGGGGCCGCACATCAGCGACATGGCGATCATCACCCGCTGGCGCAGGCCACCCGAAAGCTGGTGCGGATAC
>CAXTDP010000431.1:0-5329 GCA_964242295.1 uncultured Acetobacteraceae bacterium
ATACGACCACCCGCGGCTTTGGCTGGATCGGCGGCGAGGTCGCGCCGATGGACCCGCCCGGCCTGCGCCTGCCGCAGATGGGCTGGAACGCGCTGGACTTCACGCCCGGCGCGCATCCGCTGCTGGACGGGCTGCAGCCCGGTGACCACGCTTATTTCGTCCACAGCTACGCCTTGAGTGGCGGCGACCCGGCGGACCTGCTGGCCACCACCGACTATGGCGGCCCCGTCCCCGCCCTGGTTGCCCGTGGCAACCGCGCCGGCACCCAGTTCCACGTGGAGAAAAGCCAGGAGGTCGGCCTGCGCATCCTCGCCAACTTCCTGCGCTGGGACCCGGCCAATGACTGAGGTGCTGCAAAGCCGCTTGCTGGTCGAGCGCGCGGCGGAGCTGCTCGACGATGACATGCAGGCCCTATGCGAGGCCGCCGATGCCGCCATCATCGAGGGTGGCGGCTTCGGCTGGGTGAAATCGCCGGGGCGGCTGGCGCTGCAAAGCTACTTCAAGGGCGTGCTGCTGGTGCCGGAGCGGGAGTTGTTCACCGCCAGGCTCGACGGGGTCATCGTCGGATCGGCGCAACTGGTGCGCCCGCCGCGCAACAACGAGGCGCAGGCATTTGCGGCGGCCATCATGCATTCCTTCGTCGCTCCCTATGCCCGCGGCCACGGCCTGGCGCGGATGATGACCCGGCGCATGGAGGACGGCGCCCGGGCGCTCGGCTACCAGGTGCTGAACCTGGACGTGCGGGAAACCCAGGAGGCGGCAATCCGGCTATACGAAACCCTGGGCTATCACCGCTGGGGCGAGCACCCCGCCTATGCCCGCGTCGGCGGCCGCACGATCCGCGGCATCTATTTCACCAAGCTGCTGCAACGCGAGCCAAAGGCGTGACGGATGGCGCCTGCTCCCTCTCCCCCTGGGAGAGGGCCGGAGTGAGGGGGTCTTGGTTGCGGAGCGAAGATCGCCGATGCCGCCAGTGTGCATTCCCGCACGGGCAAGCCTCGCGTTGCAAGACCCCCTCACCCCGACCCTCTCCCGGAGGGAGCAGGACAGCATGATACCCCTGACCCTTTACCCCGCCATAGACCTAAAGGACGGTGCCTGCGTGCGCCTGCGCCGGGGCGACATGGACGACGCCACCGTGTTCTCCGACGACCCCGGCGCCCAGGCACGCGCCTGGCAGGATGCGGGCTGCACATGGCTGCATGTGGTGGACCTGAACGGCGCCTTCGCCGGACGCCCGGTGAACATCGCCGCTGTCACCGCAATCCTGCAGGCAGCCACCGTCCCCGTTCAGCTCGGCGGCGGCATCCGCGACATGGCGGGCGTGGAGGGCTGGCTGTCTGCCGGCGTCCGCCGCGTGATCCTGGGCAGCGCCGCGGTGAAGACCCCTGCCCTGGTGCGCGACGCCTGCCGTGCCTTCCCCGGTCGGGTCGCGGTCGGCATTGACGCCCGGGACGGGTTCGTGGCGACCGAGGGCTGGGCCGACACCTCGACCATCCCAGCCGCCGAGCTGGCGCTGCGGTTCGAGGATGCCGGAGTGGCCGCCATCATCTACACCGACATCGGCCGGGACGGCATGGGCACCGGGTTGAACCTGCCGGCGACCCTGGCGCTGGCCGCGCGGCTGGGCACGCCGGTGATCGCCAGCGGCGGCGTCGGGTCGCTGGCAGATTTGCAAGCGTTGCGCGATGCAGCGGATGCGGCGGCAGAGGCAGCCGTGAGCACGGCAGCAAGCGCTGCCGCAGGGATCAAGGGGGTCATAGTTGGGCGGGCGTTGTATGACGGGAGCGTCGGCGTGGGGGCAGCATTACGTGTCCTGGCCGGAGCGGCGGCATAGCGGCCCCGGTTGCCCGCTTGCCGCCAGGCCGCATCAGCCGCACAGTCTGGAAAAGCTGACCCGGGGAGTCGTCCATGCCCAACCATCTGCTGACCGCCGCCGCCGCGGCGATGCTGCTCGCGTCGGCCCCCACCTTCGCCGAAGCCCCTCTCCCCCCGCGTGAAGAACCGGCCAAGAGCATCCCCGTCCCTGGCACCGTCAGCCCGGCGATGCAGGCCATCATCGCCCAGCCGCTCCGCACGAACTGGGACCATCCCCCCACCACGCCCGAGGGCTGGACCGAACTCGTCAAAACGATTGAGGCCGCCGCCGCGCCCCAGGTCGCGCCAATGGCCGAACGCCTGCACGTGCATATCGAGCCGTCCACCATCGCCGGCGTGCGCGTCTATACTCTCACCCCCGGTGACATCCCGGCGGGCAACCGCAACCGGCTGCTCGTGCATGTCCACGGCGGCTGCTACGTGCTGAACCCGCGTCTTACCGCACTGCCCGAGGCGCTGATGCTGGCCGGCTTCGGCCACATGAAGGTGATCGCGGTGGATTACCGCATGCCGCCAGAGGCCTACTTCCCGGCGGCATTGGACGACGCGGTGGCCGTTTACAAGGCCGCGGTCGGCATGGTGCCGCCGGGCAACGTCGGCGTGTTCGGCAGCTCGGCCGGCGGCGCGCTGACGCTGGAAATGATGCTGCGCGCCAAGGCGGAAAACATTCCTATGCCCGGCGCCATCGCTCCAGGCACGCCCATGTCCGACGTGACCAAGCAGGGCGACACATTCCAAACCAACGCCCTGGTGGACAACGTCCTGGTGTCCCCGGACGGTTTCTGCGACGCCGCGACCCGGTTCTATGCCAAGGGGCACGACCTCGCCGACCCGATGCTGTCCCCCTTGTATGGCGACCTGCACGGCTTCCCGCCCACCATCCTGACCAGCGGCACCCGCGACCTGCTGCTGAGCAACACCGTCCGCGTCAACCAAAAGCTCCGCCAGGCTGGTGTGGACACCAGGCTGCAGGTGTTCGAGGCGCAGTCGCACGCGCAGTTCTATCGCGACGACCGCATCCCCGAGGTGCAGGAGGCGATGGGCGAGATCGCCGCCTTCTTCGACGCGCACTTGGGCCGGTAGCGCCGCAGCCGGGAACCGGTCTCATCCCGGCCCAGTGCATCGAAAACGGCATCACCACGCCTCGCGGCAGCCCGTTCTTACAAAGAAAGGGGGTCAGGCGACACAGGCCGGGCTGCGGCACCTGACCTAGGCGGCGCCGTCAGGATCGGCGGCGTCGCGTTAGTGCCGCAACGCCAAGGCCGGCGCCGAGCAGGGCTAGCGACGCCGGCTCCGGCACGGAAGTCGGCAGCACGAAGGCGAAGGTCGCGGCGGAGTAGCGGTTGGCCGGTCCGCTATCAGGGTTCGTCGGATACGCAGTCGGCGTGCCGCCACCATTGCGGCCGAGGCCGACATAGCTGATGTAGGGCACCCCCGTTTCGGCCGGCGCGGTCGCGCCGCTGCCTGCGTTCGACAGCCCGTCCACGCCATTGGTGTAGAACGAGATGATGGAGTAGGTGCTGCCCGCCGTCAGCGTGAGCGGCGTCGCCAGCGTTTTGAAGTAGTCGGCGCTCCCCGCCAGCAGCGTGCCCTGCGACGCCACCGAGAATGTCAACTGCGCCAGTACCGTGCCGGCAGCGTTGAACAGCGTGACATAATCCGGGGCTGCGGCAGACGCGGCAAAGTCGGACGGGCTGAACAGGCCGAGCTGCGTGACGGTGATGGCCTGGTTGGGCCTGAAGTCCATCCCAAAGCCCTGGCCGTAATGCTGGTTCGCAACCGTCCCGGCCGGAGTCGTATAGGCGATCACGTCTGCAAAGGCAGGCGAGGCAGCCAGGGCAGCCACGCACAGGCTGGCAGCGACGGCAGAGGCTAACCGGAACGTTGACCTACCTTCTCTATTAGGAAATACTTATTTGCATGTAACGCTTCGATACGCAAAGAGAAGATTGTCAATTTATAAGACTGCCCGACATGGATGCGGAATGTCATCGCAAGGCCGCTATTCGGCTGGGTGGTCCAGCCTGTGCACAAGCGGCCGCAAGCTGGCGGCCCGGCATACGCTGCGATGAGGACGGGCATTGCAGCTTGCCAGGCACACGCCCCAGCCAGTTGCCGAGAGCGGCGCGTTGCACTGGCCCGCCACCCCAAACGGCCAGGCGGTTTGAAGTCATGCGTACGCAGGACTTGCAATCCCGGCGCGGTTGGCGAGTATAGGCTTGTATGCTCAAGCTGCGAGTCATTCCATGCCTGGACGTCAGGGACGGCCGGGTTGTGAAGGGCGTCAACTTCGTGTCCCTGCGCGACGCCGGGGACCCTGTGGAGCAGGCTGCCGTTTATGACGCCGCCGGCGCCGATGAGCTGACATTCCTCGACATCACCGCCAGCCACGAGAACCGCGACACCATCCTGGACGTCGTGTCACGCACGGCCGCCCGCATCTTCCTGCCGCTGACTGTCGGCGGCGGCGTCCGCACCACCGAGGACATGCGCCGCCTGCTGCTGGCCGGCGCCGACAAGTGCAGCATGAACAGCGCCGCCGTCGCCCGCCCGAACCTGGTGCGGGAGGGCGCGGAGAAGTTCGGCAGCCAGTGCGTCGTCGTCGCCGTGGACGCCCGGCAGTCCGGACCCGGACGCTGGGAAGTGTTCACACATGGCGGCCGCACCCCCACGGGCCTGGACGCCGTGGCCTGGTGCCAGCAGGCGGCCGAGTTTGGCGCGGGGGAGATCCTGCTGACCAGCATGGACCGTGACGGCACCGGGCACGGCTTCGATGGCGACCTGCTGCGGGCCGTGTGCGGCGCAATTCGGGTTCCGGTAATCGCGTCAGGCGGCGTCGGCACGCTGCAGCACTTCGTGGATGGCGCGGCAGCCGGGGCGACCGGGCTGCTGGCGGCCAGCGTGTTCCACTTCGGCACCTTCACTATCCCCCAGGTCAAGGCGGCGCTGCACGACGCCGGCCTGCCGGTGCGGTTGCCCGGCCGGCCCATCGGGATGGCGGCCTAGCGATGTCGAAGACGGCGAAGCTGGCGACGGCCAAGACGACTCGGAAGGCGCCGGCCAAAGCTATGGTCAAGTCTTCCCAGAAGGCCGCGCAGAAGGCGCTAGTGCCGCAGGCGCCTGTGCCCGACGCCTCGGCAGACGTGCTGGACCGGCTGTGGTCCGTGGTGGTGGAGCGCCGCTCGGCCGACCCCACCGTTAGCCACTCCGCCCGCCTGCTGCAGCGCGGCACCGCCAAGGTTGCGCAAAAGTTCGGCGAGGAAGCGGTGGAGTGCCTGATCGAGGCCGTGGCCGGCAACCGCACCGCCCTGGTCGGCGAAAGCGCCGACGTGCTGTATCACCTGCTAGTGATGTGGGTGGCGGCCGGGGTGCAGCCGGCTGAAGTTTGGGCTGAGTTGCAGCGCCGCGAGGGCGTCAGCGGCGTCACCGAAAAGGCCTCGCGGCCAAAGTT
>CAXTDP010000432.1:0-5320 GCA_964242295.1 uncultured Acetobacteraceae bacterium
GGTGCCGGCCGCGCCCACACCCAGCCCAACAAGCGTGAAGGCCAGCAGCGCCAGCGCCAGCCCGGCCGCAAGGCTCGCCGCCATCAGCGCCGTCGCCGCCGCGGCACCCACGCCGCCCAGGGCCAGCGCCGCCATGCCGCCGACGATCCACGGTGTCCGCCGCCCGCCCACGTCCGACCCATAGCCCAGCCGCGGCCGCAGCACCTGCACGGCGTAATGCAGCGCCACCAGCACCCCGGGGATGATCGCCGGCAGTGCCAGCTCGACGACCATGACGCGGTTGAGGGTCGAGGTCATCAGCACGACGATCGAGCCAAGCGCTGCCTGCACCAGACCCAGCCGGGCGATCCCCAGCCAGCCAATTGGTGCAGATACGGGGGGTGCAGACACCGGGCGCGCCATCACATCCCCGCCCGCAGTGCGAAGGCGCTGACCAGCATGCCAACGACATAAAGCGTGGTGCCGGTGCCGTTATACCACGGCGCCAGCCGCCGCGGCGCGCCCAGGAAGCGCTGCATCAGGACGGCCTGCGCCGCCAGCAGCAGCACGATCACGCAGGCATGGTAGGGATGCCCCCAGCGCAGCAGCAGCCCGGTCACCACGACCTGCGGCAGCGCCATCACCCAGCACGCCAGCATTGCCGCCCGGTCCACGCCCAGCACCACCGGCAGGCTGTCAATCCCGGTCTGCTTGTCGCCCTCGACCGACTTGAAGTCGTTGAGCGTCATGATCCCGTGCGCGCCCAGGCTGTAGATCGCGGCCAGGGCGATGATGCGCCAATCCGGCAGGGCGCCCGTCATCACGGCGGCGCCGGTGAACCAGGGCAGCCCCTCGTAGCATGCGCCGCATGCGGCGTTGCCCAGCCAGCCGTTCCCCTTCAGGCGCAGCGGCGGCGCGCTGTAGGCCCAGGCCAGCGCCATGCCGACCAGCGCCGCGCCGAACGCCCAGCGCCCCAGCATCGCCGCCCACAGCAGGGACACGGCAGTCCAGGCTACGGCGATGTGCAGCCCGCGGCGCCCCGGGATGCGTCCGGAGGGAATCGGCCGATCCGGCTCGTTGATCGCATCCACGTGGCGGTCGAACCAGTCATTGGCCGCCTGGCTGGTCGCGCACACCAGCGGACCCGCCAGGGCGGCACCGGCCACCGCCAGCGGCCAACGGCTAGACAGCGGCGACCCCGACGACACTACGCCGCAGCCAAACGCCCACATCGGCGCGAACCAGGTGATGGGATGCAGCAGCTCCGCGACCGCCCGCCAGTCGGTCCGTCCGGCAACCGACGCGGGTAGGGCGGCGCCGCTCATTCCACTTCCGCCCCGGTCAGGTCGCCGATGCCGTAGCGGCGCAGCTTCACATACAGGCTCTGCCGGCTCAGCCCGAGCATCTCCGCCGCCGAGGCCCGGTTGTCCCCGGTCAGCTCCAACGCGGCCTCGATCGCCAGGCGCTCGATCACCTCCGTGCTTTCCCGCACCAGCTCCTTCAGCGACACCCGGCCGATCAGCTCCGTCAACTGCTCGACCGAGCGCGGCAGGGCCTTGCCGGCGCGCGTGGCGACGCCGTGCTGGGCCGGGGCGACATGCAGGCCGATGTTCAGGCGGCTGCTCACGTTGCGTATGGCGTAGCCCAGCGCCACTCGGCCCTCGCCGGGCACCGCGACCGCGGACACCTCCACCTGCGCCGACGCGCCGTGCTCACCGTGGATGGTGGTGCTGAAGAAGCGCACGGCGCCCCGGCTGCGCAGGTTCGCACTCAGCACGCTCAGGTCCACACCGCTTTCACCGACCCAGCGGTCCAGCGGCTGGCCCACCGCCTCGTCCTCGTGCATCAACTGCACCAGCTCCAGGAAGGCGGCGTTGGCGGTGATGATGTCGCCGTCGTTATCGGTGACGACGTAGGCGTCCGGCGCGCTCTCGACCGCGCGCAGCAGCGTCAGCTTGGGATGCGGCAGGCGCCCGGGATGAACGGGGACCTGGACCGGCGCCATGCGCATCAGCACCAGCGACGCATCCTCCTGCCGGAACAGCGACATGCGGAGCGTGACAGCGGCATCGTGCTCCCCGGCCAGGTGCGCCAGCACGTCCTCTGCCCGCCCGCCGGCACGAGTGGCGTCCATCCCGGCCTGGACGGCGGGCAGGGAGGCCGGGTCGAACAGGTCGGCCAGCGCCCGCCCGGTCACGTCGGCGGTGCCGCTGCCGCACAGGGCCTTGGCGGCCGGATTCGACTCGGTCACGCGGCCCTTGGCCGGGTCGAGGATCAGCACCGCCTCCCCGGACAATTGGAACAGCAGGCGGTAGCGCATTTCCACATCGCGCAGGCGGGCGTAGTCGCGCTCCATGCCCTGCTGGGCGTTCATCAGGCGCTGCTGCAGGGCGGACATGGCGCGCAGGTCGCGGCCGAACACCACCACGCGGCCATCCCCGCCGACGGGGACGCCGCAATACAGCACGGGGACGCTGCGCCCATCCGGGGCCAGGTGGTTCACCTGCCGCCAGCGCGGCTCCGCATTTGCTGCGGCGTCGCTCAGCAGGGCAGCGATCTTGGGGCGGCTGTCAATCGCAAGCGTCGTCTCGATGGGCCGTCCGAGCCACCCGGCACTGTCCGGCAAGTCATCGGCCAGTTGGCCGCTTTGCACGGCCATGTCCCGGATCACCCCGGCGCCGTCCAGCACCAGCGTGATGTCGGATGCCGCGCCGATCAGCGTTGCGGCGGATGCCGCGTCGAGGTCGCCGAGCGAGGTCTGCGGCGATACGAATGTCTTCACGAGTGCCGAGGTCCCCCAGTGCATGGACATCGCCCCTCCCTAAGCCGTTGCCGTGCGCCGGGGGCGCACGGTATCCTGGTGGCCGGTCCGGCCAGGGTGGGGCGGCTGCGTCCTATGCCATTGGGGGTGCGCTGTCACTCGCGCGCCCGGGTGTCTTCGACCAGCGCCTGCGCCTGCGCGACCGCCTGCCGGCCATCGGTTGCCGTGCCGTCCGCGCCAAGCTGCGCCGCGAGCAGGGGATTGCCGACAAAGGGAGGGCCGCCGACCATGACTGCAAGGCCGGGATTGAGCGACGCGCGGCGGACCGCGCGGATTTCGGAATACACGGTCTCCAGCCGCTCGTCGCAGGACAGGGAGAATCCGACGACGTCCACCTGCTCCCGCCCGACCAGCCAGGCCAACTCGGCGGAGTCGCCCACCGGGCCGCTCCAGGCGTTCCAGCCGGCGCGGCGGAAGAACTCATAAACCATGGACAGGCCAAAGGTGTGGGACTCGCCGGGCAGCGGCACCAGCAGGATGCGAGGGCCGTCGGTGCGGCTCGTGCGCTGGTCCAGGAAGGAGGGGCTCAGCTCCCGCATCGCCGCCTGCAGGCGCCACAGCCCGACCGTCACCTCTGTGAAGTCGCAGGTATCCTCCTCCCACATCACGCCCAGCCGGCAGGCCGTGGGGGCGAGCAGGTCCAAATACAGCGCTTCAGCTCCTGCACCGTTGCCGCGCATGGCCTCGACGTAGGCCACGGCCGCGGACTCGCCGCGCGCCAGCACCAGCTCGGTCAGTTCCGCCACATGGGCCGGCGCGATGACAAGCGCGGGCGCCGGGGTGATGGCGCCGGCACGGGCCGCCACCAGCCGCGGGATCACGTCCAACTGCACCGTGCGCGTCAGGATGGCCCGGCGCCGCTGGTCGCGTGCGCGCAGCCCCTGCTGCCGGGCGATGCCGAGCGCATCGCTTTCCGACCGAACGTCCTGCATGGCGAATGCTGGTCCCATTGGCCTCATATCCTGCTCCCTTCGACCCTGGGGCTTTCCTGCCCCTTGTGTCAACCTTGATTTACGTAACGCGCGCTTGACACTTTATCCCGCGGCGTCTTAGCGTTCCTGACGGTTGACGATCCCCCACGGCGGAGGTCGGACGGCCAGGCAGGCGGAACGTGGCGCATAGCAGACGGTGCATCCGGTGCTCCCGGAACCGTGACCGGCAGCATAACCGGCACCGCACCGCTCAGGGGAGGCGTTGTCAAGCAATGTTTACGGAACTTTTCAACCGGGCCTTGGACCAATTTGATTGTTGCCCATGGGGTGGCACAGCAGGGCGCGGTATCCCTCGTCCCAAGGTTCGCAACCGTACGCTTTATACCCCGGAAGAGCGCATCCGCCGCGACGCCTCGCCCTGGACGGTCGTGCAGGGCGTGCTGGCGCCGGCGCAGTTCCTGGTGTTCCTGGTCAGCCTGTTCCTGGTGGCGCGCTACCTGCAAACCGGCGCGGGCGAGGGGGCGGCCATCGCCTCCGTCGTCGCCAAGACGCTGTTCCTGTATGTCATCATGATCACCGGCGCGATCTGGGAGCGCGAGGTGTTCGGCCGCTACCTGTTCGCCCCGGCGTTCTACTGGGAGGACGTGGTCAGCATGCTGGTGCTGGCGCTGCACACGACCTACCTCGTGGCGCTGCTGTCCGGCCAGGTTGACGCGACCCGGCTGATGTGGCTGGCGCTGCTGGCCTATGCCACCTACGTGGTCAACGCCGCGCAGTTCGTCATCAAGCTGCGCACCGCCCGGCGCCAGGGAGCGGCCTGGTCCGCACCCGCCGGCATGGGCCTGCAATCTTGAGCACCGCGCTGGCCGCGTCCGCCGGGTGCGGCGATGCGCCCGGCCTCCACGACGGAGTGCTGCGGGAACGCGGCCAGCGCGAGGTGTTCTGCGGCCTGACCGGCATCATCTGGCTGCACCGCAAGATACAGGACGCCTTCTTCCTGGTGGTGGGGTCCCGCACCTGCGCCCACCTGATCCAGTCGGCGGCCGGCGTGATGATCTTCGCCGAGCCGCGCTTCGCCACCGCGATCATTGACGAGCGCGACCTGGCCGGGTTGGCGGACGCGAACGAGGAGCTGGACCGGGTGGTGTCCCAGCTCCTGGACCGCCGCCCGGACATCCGGCTGCTGTTCCTGGTCGGCTCCTGCCCGAGCGAGGTCATCAAGCTGGACCTGTCCCGTGCCGCCGAGCGCCTGTCGGCCCAGCACATGCCCCAGGTCCGGGTGCTGAACTACAGCGGCAGCGGCATCGAGACGACCTTCACCCAAGGCGAGGACGCCTGCCTTGCCGCCCTGGCGCCGATCCTGCCGCGGGAAGCCGCCGGCGCGCCAAGATCCCTGCTGGTCGTCGGCGCCCTGGCGGACGTGGTGGAGGACCAGTTCCGCCGTCTGCTGGCCGCAATGGGCATCGGCGACGTGCGGTTCCTGCCGCCCCGCAGCGGCATTGACCTGCCGGCGGTTGGCCCGGGCACGGTCTACCTGCTGGCCCAGCCCTTCCTGGCCGACACCGCACGCGCCCTGGACGCCCGTGGC
>CAXTDP010000433.1:0-5312 GCA_964242295.1 uncultured Acetobacteraceae bacterium
CGGAGGGAGAGGGAGAAGGCAGCCGCTCTTTCAACACCAAAACGCTGCATCTCCCTGCGCAACGCACCACCAAAGGACCCCCGGCATGACCGTCATGCTCCGGGCCGAAGGCCTGGCCAAGACCTTCACCCTGCATCTGCAAGGCGGCACACGCATCCCCGTGCTGCAAGGTGTTGGCTTCGAGCTGCATGCCGGCCAGTGCCTCGCGCTGGCCGGGCCGTCCGGAGCGGGCAAGTCCACCCTGATGCGCAGCCTGTATGGCGCCTACCGCGTGGATGCCGGGCACATCCTGGTGCGGCATGGCGGCGGGCTGGTGGACATCGCCCGGGCGGATCCGCGGCTGGTGCTGCGGGTCCGCCGCGACAGCTTGGGCTATGTCAGCCAGTTCCTGCGCGTGGTTCCCCGCGTCCCGGCGCTGGACGTGGTGGCGGAGGCCGCGGTGCTGCGCGGGCGCCCGTTGGACGACGCCCGGCGGGAGGCGGCTGCCCTATTGGCGCAGCTTGGCATCCCGCACCGGCTGCATTCCCTGCCGCCCGCCACCTTCTCCGGGGGGGAGCAGCAGCGAGTCAACCTGGCGCGGGGGTTCATCGGCGGCCACCCCGTGCTATTGCTGGACGAGCCGACGGCGTCGCTCGACCCACGCAACCGGGACGTGGTGGTCGGCATGGTGCAGGCTGCCAAGGCGCGCGGCGCCGCCATCGTCGGCATCTTCCACGACGCCGCGGTGCGGGACGCCGTGGCGGATGACACCCTGCACGTCCACCCCCATCTGGAAGCCGTATGACGATACTCACCAACGCCCGCCTGGTCCTGCTTGACGAAGTGCTGCTGGGCACCGTCGTGCTGGACGGCGCGCGCATCGCCGAGGTGCAGCCGGGCCTCAGCACTGCGCCGGGTGCCGTGGACCTGGGCGGCGACCTGCTCGTGCCCGGCGTCGTGGACGTCCACACCGACAACCTGGAGCGCCAGGTGCAGCCGCGCAGCAACGCCCGCTGGCCCAGCCGGTCGGCCATGCTGGCGCATGACGCGCAGTGCGCCGCCGCCGGCGTCACGACGGTGCTGGACGCGCTGTGCCTGGGCGACCTCGGCTTCGACAAGGACCGCACCCAGACCTTCCACGACGGCGTGCGCGACCTGACGGCACTGGCGGGCACCGACCTGTTCAAGGCCGAGCACTTCCTGCACCTGCGCTGCGAGCTACCGGCGCCGGACATGCTGGAGCTGCTGGAACCGGTGGCGGAGCACCCGCGCGTCCGCATGGCCAGCCTGATGGACCACAGCCCCGGCATCGGCCAATATGCCAACCTGGACCGCTACCGGAAGATGCGGATGCGGGAGGGGCACTCGGCCGCATGGATCGAGGGGCGGATCGTCGAGTTGCAGGAGCAGCGCGAGCGCACGCGCAGCCCGAACCGCCGGGCGCTGCTGGAGCGGCTGATCCCGCTGGGCATCGTGCTGGCCAGCCATGACGACAACTTGGCGGAGGAGGTGGCGGAGAACGCCGCCGACGGCATACGCATCAGCGAGTTCCCGGTGTCCATGGTGGCCGCGGCGGAAGCCCGGCGGCTCGGCATGACGGTGATCGCCGGCGCCCCGAACATCGTGCGCGGCGGATCGCACAGCGGCAACGTGGCGGCGGCGGACCTGGTGCGGGCGGGCGTGGTGGACGCGTTCGCCAGCGACTACGTGCCGTCCTCCATGCTGGAGGCGGCGTTCGCCTGCGTGGCGGGGACCGGGATCAGCCTGGCCGAAGGGGTGGCGATGGTGACGGCGGGGCCGGCAGCGATGTGCGGGCTGGTTGACCGCGGGCGGATTGCGGCGGGCCTGCGGGCGGACCTCGTGCGGCTGCGGGAGTGGGACGGACTGCCGGTGGTGCGCCAGGTTTGGCGGGCGGGGGAGCGGGTGGTCTAGCAGTGGGCCTTGCCTGGCTAGCTGTTGCCGCGTGCCGTAAGTTTTAATACAGGTGCCGGTGGCTGGAGCTGATGCAAACAGCCGCCTTGCCGCCGCCGCGAAACCCAAGCAGCCAAAAGCGGCGTGATAGGGCGCCGCAATGGTGGCCGTCGGCAAGTCGAAAAATTGCACCAGAATGCCAGGGTAGAGCGGGTGTTTTGCAAACAGCTCAAGTTTTTGGCGGAGCAGCAGGCCGTATCACATTTTATCCTTTGACCGCTCGAAATTTCGAGACATGGGCCGGTGCCGCGTGAGGAGAAATGGCAACCGATCAAAGCCGGTGTGAAAATCGAGCCACAGGGATGGTGAATGGGCGTTTCGACAAACTCATCAGAGCCGGAGGATTGGGAAGTCCCCAGTTGATCCGGTCGCCTATCCCGATGGCAGGACAAAATTCACCAGAGCGTGATTGGCGGTTCGGACGACGCTGCCCGATGGACCCTTCCCCGGCCTATCATTGAGGGGCGTCCATCCGCAGGTCTTATGTTGTGTCCTGAGGTGTCCAGCGGGGACGCCAAGCAGGCTTGCGCGGCCCACCATACCCATGGCCTGCGGCCGAGCCAGGTCATGTTCCAGGCCGCGCAAGCCTGCTAAGCTTTTCGTCTGTATGCAAGCCTTGAGCGGATTGCTTAGAAAATGGCCGCTTCGTTCAGCATCCAGGGACCGTGGCCGTGCAGGTCAGGTGCTTGCACCACCGTATGGCTGGGCCTGTCATGGGCGGCGGCGGGTGTGGGGTTCAGGTCAAAGAAACAGCACAGCAGTTGGATCAAGGGGCCAGGGTCCCATTGCCGGAAGTCGGCATAGGGCAGATTGGCCGGTTCGCCGATCGGCACACCATTCCTGTAAAGCTGGGCTTGCACACCGTTGCTGACGATCAGAACTCTGGCTTCGCGATGCATGTTCGCCCATTGGCGACGGTTCCGGCCGGACCAGGACCAAGCGTTGACGGAGACACTGGGCGCCTTCAGTTCTATAAATCCCTCTTGCCGGGTGTTGCCATTGCGTGTCAGCACCGCTGCAAAATCAGGTCTCGTGTGATGCAGCCGGGTTTCTCGGATAAGGCGCAAAGCTCCGAACTTCGCTGCCCCGGAAAGTCCTATGAGCAGATTACTGATGGGTGTTGTCAGTTGCGCTTCTTTCTCACCGCGGATCAGCGAGGTTGAAGCAGGATGAACAGCCGCATGATAGGCTTTGCCAAGTTTCGTTATCACCCCAAGCCTCCCCGCACCGGTGAATGCAGATCCGCCGTTTGCGTCGTAAGTGCCGCAGCCGGCTTTGAAAAGCTGGCGGAACGGGCGCCTCGCTCCGCGTCCGTCTCTGTCATTAACCCAAGCCGACTATGACAATTGCATAGAATTGCTAACTGACGTTAGCGTCGGTTTGGCTGGCATCCACTTACCTGGGGAAGAGCGGGGAAAGGCAGGCAGTGCCTGGTCATGCAAAATCATTGCCGATATCTAATTAATTTTCGCCTGGGAAACATGGCTCCTATTCATTTCCCTGCCCCTCCGCCTCCTCAGCCGGATGCAGCATCCGCCCCACCAGCGCCGTGTTCTCTGCATGGCTTTTCGGGGCGCTTCCCCTCGCCACGGCCTGCCATCGCGCCACGGTATTTTCCTTCATGGCGCGAAGCCGCCGAGCGCCCGGTCGTCCGGACCCGTTCCGAAACCGGGCGGCGCGCTCTGTAGGTCAAGGTCGCCCATACCGCCGGCTTCGCTGGCTGGACGGAGAAGGAAAGCGCGCCGCTGCCGCAATTCCTGTTCGCCCACCATGTGAAGCCGGGGTTCACCTGCCGCTTCCGCTGGGAGCCAGGCTCCATCGCATGCTGGGACAACGGCGCGGCATGGCACAACCTGATGAACGGCTACCACGGCCACCACCGCCTGATGCACTGGGTCACTCGGGCGGCCGCCCGGCCTGACCGCGGGGGTTACCGCGCCACCCCCGGTTGCTGTATGGCCGGGGCCATGACGGACCGATCCCTTCACCCAGCCGCGTCAGCCGGCCCAAGACATGGCGGCAGGGGTGGCGGGGGCATGAGGTGGGGCGCCGCCGCGGCGACCCTGGCCGGGCTGGGCCTGGCCATATGGCTGCTGGCCCACCACGGCCTGCCCGGCATCCTCGGCCTGCTGCACCGGGCGGGTTGGGGCATCGGGCTGGTGGTCGCCTTCCATCTGCTGCAGCTCCTGGCATCGTCGGAAGCCTGGCGGGCCGCAACCGGGCGGCAGCATCCGCGGCCCGGGGTGGCGGCGTTCCTGCTGCTCCGCTGGGTGCGGGAGGGCATCAACACCATGCTGCCCGTCGCCCAGATCGGCGGGGAGGTCGTCGGCGCCCGGCTGCTGCACCGGCGCGGCGTGCCGTTGCCGGCGGCCATCGCCGGGTCGGTCGGCGACGTGGCCGTCGGAGTGCTGACCCAGGCGCTGTTCACGCTGATCGGGCTGGGCCTGCTGGTGGCGCTGGTGGGCATGAGCGCCACGGCAGCTTGGCTGATCGCCGGGACGGTCATTGTGCTGGCCGTGGCTGCCCTGCTGGCGGCCGGCGTGCGCTATGGTTGGGCTGGACGCCCCGGCCGGTGGCTGTCGGTCCGGGTGCGCCGGGCCGCCACCCGCGGCATACCCGGGCTGCGCGGCATTGGCTCCGCGTTCCGCAGCCTGGGCCGCGACCGCCGGGCGCTCGCGTGGTGCGGCGGACTGCACATGGTGTCCTGGCTGTTGGGCGGCGCCGAGGTCTGGCTGGCGCTGCACGTTCTCGGCAACGAGGCGGGATTTGCAGAGAGCCTCGCCATCGAGGCGCTGGGCCAGGCCATCCGGACGGCGGGGTTCGTCATCCCCGGCGCGCTTGGCGTGGCCGAGGGCGGCTATGTCCTGGTGTGCGCCCTGTTCGGCCTGCCGGCGGACGTGGCCATCGCCCTCGCCCTTATGAAGCGCCTGAGAGAGGTGGCCTTCGGCCTGCCTGCCCTGGTGGCTTGGCAGGTGCTGGAAGCCAAGCCGATGTTCTCGCCGGAGGCGGCGGCCCGCACGGACGCATAGCCGGGTATCACGCCACCCAGCGGCCGGAAACCCGGCCCCTTCAAGGCGAATGCATGGTTACGCAGTCCGTCATACAGACGGCCTGCGGCCGTGCCTGGGATCGTGTCCAAGGGCGCGCAAGCCTGCTTGGCTTTTCGTCCGTGCGCAAACTGCCGGGGGGGGTTTGCTTAGGTCGGTCCCGTTGCGCTTGGTGCTCCCGGCCCGCGGTATGCCCCGCCGTATGCATGGCTGGCAGCCAGCACCCCCTCAAAGCTCGGGCCTGCAATGCTTTCTGCGATGCTTTACGGCCCAAGCCGCTCAGTATGCATCCCGGCGCGGGCGCGGCCCCAGCTT
>CAXTDP010000434.1:0-5310 GCA_964242295.1 uncultured Acetobacteraceae bacterium
CGGGCAGACGGCAGCGCGGCGGCGGCTAGGAACGCAGGCGCTGGCGGAGGCGGTACGCGGGCTGGGACTGGCGGTGCCGTCGTGAGGATACTGGTCTGGCAGTGGGGCCGCCGCGGCGCCGGGCCACGCTATGCGGCGGAACTGGCGCGCAGTTTCGGCCAGGCGCCCGGCACGACAAGCTTGCTATCCCTGGCGGCAGGCGCCGAACTCCTGCGCTTGGCCGAGCCGCCGCCGTGCGACATGCCGTTTCCAACCTACGCCGGCGTGGCCGGCTTTGCGCTGCGGGCGTTGCGGGCGCCGTTGATCGTGCCAGGGCTGGTGCGGTGGCTGCGGCAGGAGCGGGTGGACGTGGCGCTGTGCGCAATGCCGGCGCCGCTGGACCTGGTGATGGCGGCGGCGCTGCACCGGGCCGGGATACCGTTCGCCGTCGTGGTGCACGATGCCGACAGCCATCCCGGCGATGGTTTTCCATTTCAGATGCGGCTGCAACGCCGGCTGATCCGCCAGGCGGATGGGCTGTTCGCGCTCAGCGCCTATGTCGCGGACCGGCTGGAGGAGCAGGGTGCTGCGGGGCGGCTGCTGATGACGGGGACGCTGCCGCCCTTCGCCTTTGGGCCGCCGCCGCCGCCGCCGGGAACGCATGGCGGGCGGCTGCGGCTGCTCTCGTTCGGGCGGCTGCTGCCCTACAAGGGACTAGACCTGCTGGCGGACGGGCTGGCGCGGCTGGGCGCGCGGGACGACCTGGAGGTGCGGGTGGTGGGCAACGGGCCGGAGTCCGCCGTGCTGGACGCGTTGCGGGCGCTGCCCGGCGTTACCGTGGAGAACCGCTGGGTGCCGGAGGACGAGGTGGGCGCGCTGCTGGCCTGGTCGGACGCGCTGGTGCTGTCGCACCGGGAGGCCAGCCAGAGTGGGGTCGCGGCGGCTGCCATCGCGGCGCGGCGGTGGATCGTGGCGACGCGGGTAGGGGGCTTGCAGGAACAGTTGCAGGGGGTGCCGGGAGCGGTCCTGTGCGAGCCGGATGCAGGGAGCTTGGCAGAGGCGCTGGGGCAGTTGATTGAAGTTGGGACCACAGTGAGGACACCTGGCGTTGCCGGCGTTGAGTGGGCCGAAGTGTCGAAGCGGATGATCCAGGCGCTGAATGGCCTCCAGCATGGCTGAACCCATTGGTCCCGCCCTATTGGCGGGATAGCCTGCCTCTGCGGCCTAGCAGACGCGGTGGACTTGGTTTCATCGCAGGTTCCTCAAGTCGTATCTTGCCGCCCGGGTTCGTGCTAGGCGTCAATGCCTAGCGCCCACACGTCGGTGGCCAGCAGCACGCTGATGCGGCGGGCCTCAAAGGCTGCCGGTCGCCGCTCTCGATGCGGTTGCGTCTTGCTGCCTCAATCCAGGGCTAGGCGCTTAGCCAAGCGATCCCATACTCGTGATCCAAGGCGGTCCGCCTGGGTGCGTAGTTCACTGGGACGCCGCCGTAATGCGGCCAGACAAGGCGGAGCAGCCTCAAACATGGACACGGCAGTGCAGGTTACCGAGGCTACGCTGACCCCGCCCCCTGCGATGGGCGCCCGCTATACCTTGACGGCGCAGGCGTTGCACTGGGTTACAGCCGGGTTGATGTTTGTTATCTTGCCGCTGGCCTGGGTGATGGTGAACATGGGGCGGGACAACCCCGACCGTACGACGCTGTTCACCCTGCACAAGTCGGTCGGCCTGACCATCCTGGCATTGGTCGCCGTGCGGCTGCTTTGGCGCCACAGGAATCCGGCGCCGGCGCTGCGCCATACCGCGCGGTGGGAGGCGGTTGCGGCCCGGGCGTCCCACTGGCTGCTCTATGCCATCATGATCGGGATGCCGGTCTCCGGCTACCTGTTGTCCGCAGGCAGCGGGTGGCCGATTAGCTACTTCGGGCTGTTCAGCATCCCGGGCATGCCGAAGAACGAGACAATGGATGGGATCGCGACCTGGCTGCACGTCGCGACGGGCCAGTGGGCGGTTTACGCGCTGATCCTGCTGCATCTGGCCGCAACGGCGTGGCACGTCGTGGTGCGGCGGGATGGGCTGCTGGGACGGATGCTGCCGGCGCAGCAGGAGGGAACATAGCGGGAGGCGGTCAGCCGCCCGCGTCCAGTCCGAAGTAGCTGCAACTTTCCTCGTTGCTGTCGCGATGCACCGTCACACGCACCAGTCCGGCGCAGACCGGCACCAATCCTTGCCAGATCCACACCGCCAGGTTCTCCAAGGTTGCCGGCCCAAGACCTGCCACCTCATCCAGAAAACGGTGGTCCAACCCGTCCCGCACCCCGGTCAACGCCTGCTCGAACACGCCGAGATCTAGGATCATGCCGGTCGCCGGGTCAGGCGCGCCGCGCACGACGACTTCGGCCCGGTAGGAATGCCCGTGGATGCGCCGGCTCGGCTCGGTATCCACGGCACGGCCAGGCAAGGTGTGCGCCGCCTCGAAGCGGAACCCCTTCGTCAGCTCGAACACGTCACGGTATCCCGATCAGCTTGTGCGTTTGCAGGCTCAGCCGCCATGCGGGGTTTGCGAGGCAGTAGGCCACCGCCGCGGCGGTATTCGCCACCCGGTCCGGCCCGTCCATCGGCTGCAGCCAACGGTGCGCAAATCCAAGGCCGTCCGGCAGCGCGTCCGGCTGCAATCCGGCTTGGGGATAGACCAGCTTCAGCTCCGACCCGGCGCGCAGCCGCCATAGGGCGCCCTCCTTCGGGCTGACCGTGATCCAGTCCAGCCCCGGCGGCGGGTCCAGCGTGCCGTTCGTCTCGACAGCAACCTCGAACCCGAGGGCGTGGACGGCCTCAATCAATGGTGCGTCCAGTTGCAGCAGCGGCTCTCCGCCGGTGAACACGACGTAGCGGTTGGCGGGGCCGCCGGGCCAAGCCGCCTCGATGGCTCCAGCCAAGGCGCCGGCATCCGCGAACCGTCCGCCACCCTCGCCATCCAAGCCGACGAAGTCGGTGTCGCAGAACCGGCAGGCTGCCTCTGCCCGATCCTCCTCGCGTCCGGACCAGAGGTTGCAGCCGGCGAAGCGGCAGAACACGGAAGCGCGGCCCGCGCGCACGCCCTCGCCCTGCAGCGTCGCGAACAGCTCTTTCACGGCGTAGGCCACCGGATGTCCTCCTAGGAGCGGCCGGCTAGGCGGCCAGCCCTTCCGGCTCCTCGACCTGCAAACGGGCGCGGATCAGTTTCTCGATCCCGCGCAGATGCGGGCGCTCGCTGCTGTCGCAGAAGCTGATCGCCATGCCGCCCTGGCCCGCCCGCGCCGTGCGGCCGATGCGGTGGACATAGGCCTCGGGCACGTTCGGCAGGTCGAAATTCACGACGTGCGTCACGCCCTCGACGTCAATGCCGCGTGCGGCCACGTCGGTCGCCACCAGCACGCTGATGCGGCCGGACTTGAAGGCGGCCAGTGCGCGCTCCCGTTGCGGTTGCGACTTGTCGCCGTGGATGGCGGCGGCAGTCTGGCCCACGGCCTCCAGGTGCTGGGTCACGCGGTCGGCACCGTGCTTGGTGCGGGTGAACACCAGGACGCGGCTCATCTTCGAGTTGCGGAGCATGTTGGCCAGCATAGCTCGCTTGCGCGCGGTTTCGACGAAGATCACCCGTTGCTCCACCCGCTCCACCGTGGTCGCGACCGGGGCCACCGACACCTGCACCGGGTCGCGCAGCATCTGCCCGGCGAGCGAGGCGATCTCCTTCGGCATGGTGGCGGAGAAGAACAGGGTCTGCCGGGCCGGTGGGATGCTCTGCACGATCTTGCGGATCGGCACGATGAAGCCGAGGTCCAGCATGTGGTCGGCCTCATCCAGCACCAGGACCTCGACGCCGTTCAACTGGATCGAGCCGTCCTGCATGTGGTCCAGCAGGCGGCCCGGCGTCGCCACGACGATGTCTATGCCGGCGCCCACGGCCTTCACCTGGCGCAGCTTGGGCACGCCGCCGTACATCAGCGCCGTCCGCAGGCCGGTCTGCCGGCCATAGGTGCGGAAGCTCTCAGCGATCTGGCTCGCCAGCTCGCGCGTCGGCGACAGCACCAGCACGCGGCAGCCACGGCGGGGCGGCTGGCGCGGGTTGGCCAGCAGGCGGTGCAGGATCGGCAGCGCGAAGGCGGCGGTCTTGCCGGTGCCGGTCTGGGCGATGCCCAGCACGTCGCGCCCGGCCATCACGTGCGGAATGGCCTGAGCCTGGATTGGGGTGGGGATGGTGTAGTCCTCGTGGACCAACGCCTTCAGGATCGGCGCAGCGAGGCCGAGGGATGCGAAATCGGACATGGATGGAGACTCTCGTTTGGCTCGCACCGGGCGGCCCAGCCTTCCAAAAGGTGGCCGCGAGGGGGATGCACCACGGTCTGCAGGACCGAGAACCGGCGCAAGGAGCTTGAAAGAGACTATTGGTGCCATGCATCGCACGAAGTCACGCCAAACCGCGCCATGCGGGTATGGGTTTGCAGTGCAGCAAAGTCAAGGAAAACCGGGCTGCTTAAGGTGCTGCCCCGAAATGAACACGGAAGGGGTTGATCCCGCCGGCAATCCGGGCGACCCCTTGGCGCCATTCGCCCTCGTTCCAGGTCTCCCCATGCTCCTGCTCATCCCCGGCCCGGTCACAACCCATCCGGACGTGCGCGCCGCCGCTGCACGCGACTATGCGCCGTGGGACAACGAGTTCCGCGCCCTGCTGTCCCGCATACGGGACCGGGTGCTCGCGATCGCCGGCGGCGCGCCCGGCGAGCACGCGGCGCTGCCGCTGCAGGGATGCGGGCATTTCGCGATGGAGGCGGCATTCCGTACCTTCGTGGCCCCGGGCGGGAGCATGCTGGTGCCGATGACCGGCCACTACGCCGATCGGTTGCAGCAACTGGCAACGGAAGCGGGCCGGCACGTCGTCCCCCTGCCGGTTCCAGACGGGGAGCGCACCAGCCCGGCGGCGGTCGAGGCCGCGCTGCGCGCCGACCCCGGCATCAGCCACCTGGCCTGTGTTTACAGCGAGACCGCAACCGGTGTCGTGCATGACGTGCCAGCCCTGGCTGCCGCAGCGGGCCGGGCAGGGCGACGGGTGATCGTGGACGCGGTGTCCGCCTTCGGCGCGATGCCGCTCGACATAGCGGGCCTGCCGATGGTGGACAGCGTGGCCTTCACCACCAACAAGTGCCTGGAGGGGCTGCCGGGCGCCTCCTTCACCGTGGCGCGGGTGGACCGGCTGGCCGCCTGCACCGGGCAGGCTGGAAGCTGGTCGCTGGACCTTGCGGACATTTACGCGCACGGCCTGCGCGTCGGCGCCGGCAGCCACCGCTTCACCCC
>CAXTDP010000435.1:0-5310 GCA_964242295.1 uncultured Acetobacteraceae bacterium
TCACCCCGTCGCCGCTCACGCGTCAGCCGCTACGGCAGAACTGAATGGCCCTGGGAGAGGGGGAGGGCGTCCCGCATCCCGTCACGCGCCGCAAGGGTGCGGCCGCAAGCGGCCCGGGCTGCGCCCGCCCTTGCCCCGCGCGCCGGGATACGGGGCGGCGGGAGGTGTTCAGAAGGGAGCACCAGGATGACGAAGCACGGATCAGCGAACCGCAACGGGACAAGCGTGCGGGATCATTATCAGGAAGTAACAAACCGGATCATCGCGGCCCTGGCCGCAGGCACCACGCCCTGGCGCCGGCCCTGGCGCCGACCCACGGTCGAGGGCGCGCGCACGGCGATGCCGGGACTGCCGTGCAACGCCATCACCGGACGGGCCTACCGCGGCGTGAACGCGGTCCTGCTCTCGATGACGCAGCTGGCACACGCCAGCGACGACCCGCGCTGGATGACCTACCGCCAGGCAGCCGAGCGCGGCTGGCAGGTGCGCGCCGGCGAACGCGGCACGCCCGTCGTATTCTTTAAACGGCTGGACGTGCACGAGCAGCCCGAGGGTGGCAGCGACGCGGGCGAGGCCGTGGTGCGACGCGTGCCGTTGCTGCGCGGCTTCACGGCCTTCCACGCAAGCCAGGTGGATGGTGTGCCCGCCTACCAGGCACCGACGCTCGACGAGGCGCCCTGGCGCAAGCCCGACGCCCCCGAGCTCATCGTCGCACGCAGCGGTATTCGTGTGCGGACCGGTGGCAACGAAGCATTCTACTCGCCGACCCTGGATCTCATCGGGATGCCACCCGCCGCGAGATTCCAGACACCCGAAGGATACGCCGCGACCCTGCTGCACGAATTGGGTCACGCAACAGCACATCCAAGCCGGCTGAACCGGGAGATCGGCGGCCGGTTCGGCAGCTTGGAGTATTCCTTCGAAGAATTAATCGCTGAGCTTACCTCCTGTTTTGTTGGCACTGTCCTGATGCTACCCTGTGACTTGGAAAATCACGCTAACTACCTGCAATCCTGGCTCACTGTACTGCGCGGGGACCGGCGCGCCATTTTCCGGGCCGCCGCCGCAGCGCAGAAGGCGGCCGACTGGATGCTGGCGCTGCACCCGGACTTCGCCGCTGCCGCTGCGAGCGATTTCTCGGCCAAGGGCGAGGGCCTGGACGACGATGCCGCCTCCTCTGCGCAGGGCGTCTCAGCCGAGGTGGCGTGATGCTCGCGCACTGGCCCTGGATGGACGTCCAAGCCACCTGCATCGGCTGTGCGCTCGCAGCCGAGGGCGGGCACCTCTACGTGCACGAGCAGGGCTATACCCTCCGCTTCGGGCACAATGGGTTGATGCGCGGCTATGCGATTGCGCCGTTCAGGGCTGCCTGCGTCGTCGCGGGCCTGCCGGTGATCGACACCCGGATACTCGACCCCGGGGAGGCGCTGCGGCTGGCCATCCACAGCCCGATGGTCGCCATCGCCAGGACGGCCGACCCGCCGCCCTGGACACCCTTCACCTGGGCGCCGCTCTGGCACGTCGGAGCGCTCTACCGCGCTGCTGGCGCCGAGGTCCTGAACCTCCCTGGCTGACACGCGCAGGTCCGTTCCCGCCTGCCCACCACCCATGCAGCCGCATGGCCGGAACCGCTTGACCGGCCGCGGCTGACCCTTCCCACGCAATGGAGACCTCCATGTCCAAGCTGATCACACAGGAGCAGCGTGCGCTGCTGGTTGCCAACGGCGCCGAGTTCGACCGCAACGAGGACTTCGACCCGCCGCCGGTCGTCAAGCTGTTCATGCCGGACGGCGGCGCGACCTGGCTGCTGGCCTCGCTGGACCCGGAGTGCCCGGACATCGCATTCGGGTTGTGCGACCTGGGCTTCGGCTTTCCCGAGATGGGCTCGGTGCGGCTGAGTGAGATCGAGGGTGCCCGCGGCGCCCTCGGCCTGCGCGTCGAACGCGACCTGCATTTCACCGCCGACCGCCCACTGACCGCATACGCCCTGGACGCCAGCCGGGCAGGGAGGATCGTCACCGAACGGTGCCCCGCCACAGCAGACGGCAACGATGCGCCTGGGGGGACGGCGTGATGCCTGGGTGGGTGATTCAGCGCGCGGGGGCACTACCCGGCGACGACGGGCAACTCCTGATTCTGGACCGCAAGGACGGGCTGAATGGCCGCACGGTGTGCGTGGTGCCCGGCAACCTGTTCTGGGACAAGACGGGCTGCGACCTCGTGCGCCTGCTGGACGAGGATGACCTGGCGAACGCGACGCTACTGGCGGCGGCCAAGCCGATGCGCGACGTCTTGCAGGCCTTGGTCGCCTGCCAGGCCCGAGTGGGCGGCATCAACGATCCGGCCTGGGACGACGCGCGGGCGTTGCTGGCCCGGTTGCGCGGGGGCGCTGGACATCATGGTGACCCGTCGTGAGCCAGCAGCTCCCTGCCGCCGACGTGCGCGGCTACGACCGCATCCTGGTGGCCACCAGCGGCGGCAAGGACAGCGTCAGCGCGATGTTGGCGGTGCTGGAGGCAGGCGCGGACCCGGCCCGGATCGAACTGCACCACCACCTGGTGGACGGGCGCGGACCGGCCTTCATGGACTGGCCCAGCACGGAAGGCTGGTGCCAGGCCCTCGCCGCCGCTTTCCGTATGCCCCTCTACCTCTCCTGGCGGGAAGGCGGCTTCGAGCGCGAGATGCTACGCGCAGATGCTCCCACCGCACCGATGTACTTCGAGGTGCCGGGCGGTCACGCCCCCGGCTGCGCCGGCGGCGGTGGACCATGCGGCACGCGGCTGCGCTTCCCGCAGGTGTCGTCCGATCTGCGGGTGCGCTGGTGCAGCGGCTGCCTGAAGGTTGGGATCATGGACGCGCTGATCGCCGGGCAGGACCGTTTCCTGCACGGTCGCACACTGGTCGTCACCGGAGAGCGTGCCGAGGAGAGCAGGGCACGGGCCGCCTGCGCCACCTTCGGACGACACCGCACCGACACGCGCGGCGGCACGCGCCGCCGGCGCTGGGTGGACCACTGGCAGCCTGTGCACGCCTGGTCGGAAACGGCGGTGTGGGCGGCCATGCGCCGACACGGCGTGGTGCCAGCGCCTGCCTACCGGCTCTCCTTCAGTCGGTTCAGCTGTCTCGCGTGCATTTTCGGCTCGCCCAACCAGTGGGCCACGGTGCGCTGGCTGGCGCCGGACCTGTTCGCCCGCATCGCCGCCTACGAAGGCCGCTTCGGCTGCACCATCCAGCGCACGCGCAACGTGGTGGAGCTGGCCGACCGCGGCCGGCCGTTCGCTGCGGCGCTGGCTCAGCCGGACCTGGCTCGACGGGCGATGCTGCCGGGCTGGGATAAACCCGTGCAGGTGGCACCAGCCAGTTGGGAACTGCCCGCCGGCGCCCATGGGGACTCTGCCGGGCCGACCTAGCGGACGCGCCTGCGAGGACCGCCGCCGCGTCCGCGACGCCGCGGATCGAACCACGACCACCACAACCTGGAGGAACCCATGGGTACGACCGTGACATGCCAGAAGGCCGCCGCCGCGTTCAGGTCGCCCACCGGCACCCCGATCTACGTGCTGTTCGAGAGCACCTATTCGAAGAACGTCAGGCCACACACCCCATCCTGGGGATGCTGCTACGTCGGGGGCATCGAGGGTGCAATCAAGCGCATCTTCGGCTACGCCGAGGACTGCGAGGGCGGTTTGCTGCAGACGCCGCGAGGCACGACGAGCCCAGAGACTTACATCAGAAGCTGGCTGCGCCACCTGGCCGCACCCGTCGAGATGCCCGACCTGGTAGTCGGCCTCACAAGCGGGACCTCCTATCTGGACGCTGTCGGCCCTGACCGGCTGACCGATATCGCAGCACTGCTCGCCTCACACGGGCTGACCGAGGCATCCCTCGCCCTGCAGGCCGGGGCCAGGGCCGAGCTGCACCTGTACCGTGACGCCGATGCCGTCGCTGCACTGTGCGGCACGGGGGTCGTTTCGCCGCATCGGCTGCTCCAGATGACTTGGCCGCCGAGCCAACCTGCCTGCGAGCCAGGGTTGGGCTACGCACCTGCCACCGTTCCCCGAACCTGTCCAAGCCCGCCAGCACTGCTGAAGGTCGATGACAACAGCTACCTGGCGGAGGGCTCGGACGGCGTCTGGCACTACGCCGGATGGGCCTACGAGATCGTTCGGCGCCACGTCAAGGAAGCGTGGCGAGCCGAGCTGGCAGCACCAGGCCAGTATCGGACATGCATCGCGGCGTTCCGGCAAGCCGTGCAGGGCGCGCCCGCGGTCCCTGCCGGGACACAAGTGCTCGTGCACAGGGTCGAGGAGATGGATAAGCGGACCCAACGAGCTTGGACGGCTATCAGACCACACTACCAAGCCACCCCCGTGGCGAGTGGCTGGCAGATGACCGTGACGCATGAGTTGGCCGGTGTCCTCATCTGCAACCTCGAACGAAAGCACTTGACCTGGCTGCTGCCGCCATCGGCAGCGGGACATGCTCCAGCATCGGTTGCGTGCCCGCTATTGCTCTGAGGCTCACCCAGCGGCCGAGACCAGTGCTCGCCAGCTGATCCGGCGCATCAGGCCGCCCACCAGCATCCAATCCAGCTGCCACCGCCGTTCGCGCCAGTCCCGGCTATGCCGGGCGGGAGCATGGGCACGCCACCATGGAGGACCCCAGCCATGTCCAGCCGCTTTGCCAGGCCAACCCACGCCACGCTCGCCCGCTACCGAGCCGAGCGCGACGCGCACCTTGCCGATGCCCGCGCCAACTACGACCGCCACGGCGATGCCCGCCGCACCCTGGCACTGCTGGAGCAGGCCCGGGAACGACAGCGCAAGGTGATGTGGGCGCGCCGCGTCCTCGGTGCCGCCGCCACCGCCCCAACCGCAGCGCCAACCAGGCGGGGGGCACGGCCATGAAAGCCCGCCACCAGGTCGAGTGACTCAAACTTGCCTGGCTGGCTGATCCCCTGTGGGACATCGAAGACACGGAGGGGTTCGAGAAGCACCACGACGAACTCGTGCTGTTCCGCGAGGCGACGCAGGCGCGGTGGAAGGCGGCGGAACAGGCGCGCGAGGCGGCGATCGACGCCGAAGCCGACCGCCTGGGAGTGCATGGGCTGCTGCGCCTGCTGCGCCGGGTCGAGGAGCTGCAGCACCGCCACAACGCCGCGCTGCAGCACCTGACCGACGGCCGCACCCAGGATGCCTGGCTGGCATTGACTGGATCGGAGCAGGAGCAATGAGGGAAACCAAAGGAGAGACCAGGATGAGAGGGGGGGACAGGGCTGCCGCAGACCGTCCGGCCGGGGCAAGGGGTGGG
>CAXTDP010000436.1:0-5288 GCA_964242295.1 uncultured Acetobacteraceae bacterium
TCGAGCCGGTCCTGCGGGCGGCGCGGCCCGGCGACCGAGGGGCGCAGCGCGGCGAGGTCGATCTCCAGCACCGTAGTGTAGCACGGCTCGACGGCCGGCTCGAACCAGAGCCCGGTCGCCCGGGCGTAGGCTTCGACCAGCGCCGCCTGCTCTGCCGTCCGCCCGGTCGTTAGCAGATAGGCAATAGTGTGGGCGTCGATTGGAAAGTAGCCGGTCGAGGCCCCGTATTCTGGGGCCATGTTGGCGACGACGCAGCGCTCGCCGGCTGTGAGAGAGGAGATGCCGGGGCCGAAGAACTCCACGAACTCGCCCGCCACACCGAGCTGGCGCAAGCGCTGCGTCACCGTGAGTGCCAAGTCGGTGGCGAACGTCCCCTCAGGCAAGCGGTTCAGCAGACGGACGCCGACCACCTCGGGCACGCGCAGGGTAATGGGCACGCCGAACATTACGCCTTCGGCCTCCAGGCCGCCCACGCCCCAGGCAAGCACGCCCAGGCCGTTGACCATCGGGGTGTGGCTGTCAGTGCCGACCAGCGTGTCGGGGGCAGCCCAGGCCGCACCATCGCACTGCACCGACGCAACCACGGAGGCGAGGCGCTCGATGTTGATGGTGTGCATGATGCCGGTGCCTGGCGGGAACACCCGAAAGCCGTGCACCGAGTTCGCCGCCCATTTCATAAATCGATAGCGCTCCCCGTTGCGCTCCATCTCGCGCGCCATGTTGCGGCCCAACGCGCCGGGCGCGGCGGACACGTCCACGGCTAAGGAGTGATCGGTGGAGGTGGCGACGGGCACGGCGGGGTTGAGCAGCGCCGGGTCACCACCGGCTTCAGCAAGGGCGTCGCGCATCGCAGCGATGTCCACCAGCGCTGGGCCGCAGGTGGTGTCGTGCATCAATATGCGCAGCGGCGCGAAGGGGATCTCCGCCTCGCTGCGACCGACTGCCAGCCAGCCGAGCAGGGCATCCCGGCCGAGGGCAGCGGCATGGGGGTCGGGCTGGCGCAGCACGTTCTCCAGCAGCACGCGGTGGCACCATGGCATCCGGGGCAAGGCGTCGCCCGCTGCAGCGCGCAGGTCCACGATCCGGCGGGTGCCGAAAGGGCCGGTGACCGTGGTCTCGGGGACCGTTTGGGATTGCGTCATCGGTTTCGAGCCTCCCTGCACTGGATCACGCCGCCGGTTCGCTTGCCGCGGCCAAGGGTTGTTGGTCCACCACGTCGCGTCCGGCGGCCAGGCGCATCAGGGCCATCATCGCGAAGGAGATAAACAGCAGGACCGCGAGGAACAGCAGGCCACTCGTCGGGCTGCCCGTCATGTCCTTGATCTTGCCGATGGCGTATGGCCCGGCGAAGCCGCCGAGGTTGCCGATCGAGTTGATGACGGCAATGGACACCGCCGCCGTGGCCCGGGTCAGAAATAGCGTCGGCACGGCCCAGAACGGCGCCTTGAAGGCATAGAGCCCGGTCAGGGCGGCGGCGATGCAAACCATCGCGATGGCGGGTTGGTCCACCAGGCCGGCTCCGGTCAGCGCCGCCCCGGCCAGCAGAAGCGGCCAGGCGGAGTGCATCTTGCGCTCCCCCATGCGGTCCGAGCGACGGGACCACAGGATCATGCCTGCCGTTGCGATCGCGTAGGGTAGCATGGCGATCAGGCCGATCTGGGTGTTCGAGAGGTGGCCGGCAAAGCCCTTGATGATCTGCGGCATCCAGTAGCCCACGCCCAGGCTGCCGCACTGGTAAGCGAAGTAGATGGCCGACAGGTAGAGCACCTTTGGATTGGAGATCGCCTGCCACGTGCCGAGGTGCTGCACCTTCAGCCCCTGCGCCGCGCGCTCCTGCTCCAGCTCCCCGGCCAGCCAGGCCTTCTCGTCGGGTGCCAGCCACTGCGCCTGCTCCGGCCGGTCTGTCAGCAGGAAGAAGCATGCAAGGCCGCCGAGCGCGGCCGGCGCACCCTCCAACAGCAGCATCCAGCGCCATCCGCTCAGTCCAGCGGCGCCGTTGAAAGCGTCCATGATCCAGGTGCTGAGCGGGGCGCCGATCAGGTAGGAGACCGGGATTGCCGCCGTGAACATCGCGATAGTCGTGGCCTGCTCCTTCTTCCGGAACCAATAGGTCAGATAGATGATGATGCCGGGGAAGAACCCGGCCTCAGCCACCCCCAGCAGGAAGCGCAGCAGGTAGAGCTGTGTGGCGCTCTGCACAAAGGCGGTAAGCACCGAAACTGCGCCCCAGGTCAGCAGAATGCGTGCGATCCAGACCCGCGGGCCGAAGCGGTTCATCATGACGTTGCTCGGTACTTCGAATAGGAAGTAGCCGATGAAGAAGATGCCGGACGCGAAGCCGAACGCCTCGCTGGTGAGCGCCAGCTCCTTGTTCATCTGCAGCGCCGCGTAGCCGATGTTGGCGCGGTCCAGGTAGGAGATGATGTAGAGAACGAAGCAGAATGGGATGATCCGCCAGAACACCTTGCGGACTGTCCTTGCCTCGATTGACGGCGTTGCGCCGATACCTGCTGGCACGCCCATGGTGCTCCTCCCTGTGGCGCGGTGTGCCGCGCGTCTGCTGGAAGGGGCGGATCGCGCGGTCTGCCTCGTCCAACGGTTCCGGCCTTTCGACCTCTACGTGGGGAGATAGACGAACGAACTGATAAAAGACAATACAAAACTCAGGCTAGGCCTGCGACCTTGATGCGTCGTGCCCCTTCGATGTGAACGCGCAGGAACGCGGCAGCCGTTCGCAGCTCCCCAGCCTCCAGCAGATCCAGCAGTTCCAGGTGCTCGCGGCACTGCCGCTCTAGCCGGCTGCGGTCCACCGTGACCTGATACTCGATCAGCCGCCGTACCTGGTTGACCCTGCGCAGTGCGTCCAGGAAGAACGAGTTGCCCGACCAGCCCGTGACTGTCTCATGGAAGCCCGAGTTGGTCTGGAACAGCCGCGTCCGCGGCAGCTGGCGTATGCCGCCGCCCAGAAGAGCCTGCTGCTCCATGCGCAGGTCGGCCAGCGACGCCAAGTCAATCCGGAACGTCGGCTCCTGCACAGCGGCGGCCTCGATGGCAGCACGGAAGCGGTAGCTCATCTCGTAGGCTTCACGTGAGGTCAGGATCGGCAGGAACCGCCAGCCATGACCCGGAAGGCGCTCGGCCCAGCCTTCCTGCGCGATGCGGGCGAGGATTTTCACCGCTTGGTTTCGCGTGAAGCCGTAGCGCCGCATCAACTCGTTCTCGCTCAGCCGCTCTGGCAGCCTGCCCTCCAGCCGGTCGGCCGCGACAGCAAGGTAGGGCTCGTCCTCCATCTCGTCGGACGCCGTGTCCGCTGCGGCAGGGTCATTCAACTCTTCCCAGCCTTTTTGCAGGAAGAAACCACGGTTGCGCTCGAGGCGGACCACCCCGGTCTGCTCCAGAGCCTTCAATGCGGCGCGGGTTGGCGCGCGCGACACGCGCAGCAGGTCGGCCAGGGCCTGCTCCGGCAAGTGTTGACCCGGACGCAGCCGCCGCTCGCGGATGTGGTCGAGGATCTGGACGGAAAGCTGAGTGTGAAGACGGAGTGTCATGAGCCTTCGATGCTGGTTCTTCGACGTCACGCTGGGCCGGCCAACAAAGATAGCTGAACGGCCGGCGCAAGAGGGTGCGCCGGTGCTGGAGCTGTATTTCCAGAGCCGCCACGTCGAGTTCAACCTGCGTAAATCGCTTGAGGACCGCTACTGATTGCCGTATGACAACTCAAAATTCAATGCAATCCGACCAGCATGCTACTGGAAAACATTGGACAGCAGAGGGGGAATAGATGGTCATGACCGGACAAGGCGCCCACGAGCGCCTGGGCGACAAGCCAGCCGCGCCATGGGTGGCCACGGATCCCTTGGAACGCCGGCGCTTGCTGGGCGGCACCATGGCGTTTGCAGCCGCGGCCACCCCGCTCCGCGCATCCGCAGCGACATCCGGCGACCCCGCAGAACAGCCAGCCGGTCCCAAGTTCTATTTCGCCTATGTCGGCTGCCGGACGACGCGGGAGCGCAACGCTCGTGGGGACGGCATCAATGTTTACCGCATGGACGCCGCTTCTGGGCGCTGGGAGCACGTCCAGCTCGTACCGGACCTGATCAACCCGTCATTCCTGGCCTTCGACCGCACCAAGCGCTTTCTCTACACCGTGCACGGCGACAGCAGCGAGGTCAGCGGCTTCCGCATCGATCCGGCCACGGGTCGCATCAGCCCGATCAACCGGCAGTCCACCCGCGGCAAGAACCCGGTCCACCTTGCCATCGACCCGACCAACCGCTTCATGGTCGTCCCCAATCATGTCACCTCCACCCTTGCGGTGCTGCCGGTCGGAGAGGATGGGGCGCTCGGCGAAGTGGTCGACTTGGTCACTCTCCGGGGTCAGCTAGGCCCGCACCGGGTCGAGCAGCCCTTCGCCAAGCCGCACCAGACCGAGTTCGATCCATCTGGCCGGTTCATCGTGGTTCCGGACAAGGGGCTGGACCGCGTGTTCACCTTCCGGCTGGACCCGGCGGGCAAGCTGGTGGCGGCCGATCCGCCATCGGTTCAGACGCGCGAGACGTCCGGCCCGCGCCACATCGTCTTCCACCCATCCCTACCGTATACCTACGTGGTCAACGAACTCGACTCCACGGTGACTGGCTATCACTACGATCCGGCCACGGGAAAGCTCGCACCCGCTCAAGTCGTGCCGTCCCTGCCCGAAACCTACGCCGGCAACAGCCGCGCCTCGGAGATCGCGGTTTCAGCGGACGGCAGGTTCGTCTACGCCTCCAACCGGGGCTTCGACTCAGTCGCGGTCTTCTCCGTCGATCCCGCAAACGGGTGGTTGACTGCCGTCGATTACCCACGTTCCGCGGGCAAGACCCCGAGGTTCTTCGCGCTCGATCCGACTGGCCGCTTCATGTTCGTCGCCAACGAGGAAAGCGACACGATCGTGAAGTTCGAGGTCGATCGCGCGACCGGCAAGCTGACGAAAACCGACGACGTCGTAAGCACGGGCAGCCCCGTGGGCATCGTCTTCCGGCCGGTTGGCTGAAGGCGACCCTCGAGGGGCGAGCTCGCAACCGCATCGCCGCAAGCACTCCGGCACTGCCTTTGGGTGCGACCCCGACCTTAGCCGTTTGCCCATACGTTGATCGAAGGACATTCAGAGATGCTCAAAGGCTCAGACCTTCTTATCGCAGCGCTTGAGAACGAGGGCGTGGACCGCATTTTCGGCGTGCCCGGCGAGGAAAACCTCGACGTGGTGGAAAGCCTGCGCAACTCCTCGATCCAGCTCGTGCTGACCC
>CAXTDP010000437.1:0-2299 GCA_964242295.1 uncultured Acetobacteraceae bacterium
CCTTGCGGGCGATGTGCGGCTCGGCGATGTGCGCGCGGGGCATGCCCACCATGTCGAGCTTGCCTTCCGCGATCGCGTGCCGGGCGGTGGCCACGTCCGTGATGCGGGCGGCGTGGAACACGGGGAAGCGGGTGGCGGCCCGCACCTCGCCCGCGAAGTCCAGGTGCTGCGCCGTGCCCATGCCGTGGATCGGGATCACGTGCGACAGGGCGTTGTCCGTTTCCATGTGGCCGCGCACGATGTTCAGGAAGTCCACCACCCCGCCGCCGGCGAAGCGCCGGGCGATCTCGATGCCGTCCTCCTTGGTCAGACCGATGTCCCAATCCTCGTCGGCGACCATGCGGACGCCGATCAGCAGGTCCGGCCCGACGGCGTCCCGCATCGCCTGCAGCACGCGGACGGAGAAGCGCATGCGGTTGTCCAGGCTGCCGCCATGCTCATCGGTGCGATGGTTGGTGGCGGGGGACCAGAACTGGTCCGGCAGGTGGCCGTAGGCGTCGATCTCGAACCCGTCGAGCCCGGCCGCCTGCATCCGCTGCGCCGCGGCGGCGTAGTCGCGGACGATGCGGTCCAGGTCCCAGTCCTCGGCGGCCTTTGGGAAGCCGCGGTGCGCCGCCTCCCGTACCCGGGACGGGGCCAGGATCGGCAGCCAGTCCGCCTTGTTCCAGGCGGTGCGGCGGCCGAGGTGGGTAAGCTGGATCATCACCGCCGACCCGTGCTCGTGGCACTCGTCGGACAGGCGGCGCAGCCAGGGCACGATCTCGTCCTTGTAGGCCAGCAGGTTGCCGAACACGGGGGGGCTATCCGGCGACACCACGGCGGACCCGGCCGTCATGGTCAGCGCCATGCCGCCGCGGGCCTTTTCCACGTGATACAGGCGGTAGCGGTCCTTCGGCATCCCGTCCTCGGAGTAGGACGGCTCGTGCGAGGTGCTCATGATCCGGTTGCGGAGCGTCAGGTGCCGCAACTGGTAGGGCTGCATGAGGGGATCGCGGCTGCCCGCCCCAGGATCAATGGCAGAGCTAATGGGGGTGGGGCTGACGTGCATCGTGCGCTCCTGCGGCGGCGCGCTGGCGCCGTTCCTGGTTGGGGGGCCGGCCGAAGCGCCCCCGGAAGGCGGCGCTGAACCGGGACGGCGTGGCATAGCCGCAGGCGGCGCCCACGGCGGTGACGGGCATCGCGGTTTCCCGCAGCAGGATGCGCGCCCGCTCCAGCCGCAGCCCGGCGGCGTAGGCGGCAGGGGTTTGGCCCAGGTGCTGGCGGAACAGCCGCTCCAACTGCCGGGGCGACAGGCCGACGCTGCGGGCGACGGCGGCGGCGTGCATCGGCGCCTCGATGGTGCTCTCCATGATGCGCAGCGCGTCGCCCAGCTTGCCCGGCGCCGCAGGGCCTACGGGGTCGCGCTGCCGTTCCGACCCGGCGCGCACGCGGTCCACCAGGAACTGCGCGGCGACGGCGGCGGACAAGGCGGGGCCGAGCCGAGCCTCCACCATCGCCAGCATCAGGCTGAGCGGCGCCACGCCGCCGGTGCAGGTCACGCGGTCGCGGTCCACGGCATACAGGTCGCCGACGAACTCGACCTCGCGGAACTCCTCTTCGATCGGCGGCAGGTTTTCCCAGTGTATGGCGCAGCGGCGGCCGCGCAGCAGCCCGGCCTCAGCCAGCGCGAAAGCGCCGGTGCACAGGCTGCCGAGCGCCACGCCCTCCCGCGCCAGGCGGCGCAGGGCGGCGGTGACGCGGGTGTCCACGGCCTCCCGCACGTCCACGCCGCCGCAGGCGAACAGCAGGTCGGGGCGGGCCATCCGAGACAGCGAGCTGGTCGGATGCAGCGAAAGGCCGTTGCTGGCCGGGGCGGGCATGCCGTCCGGGGTCACGACCTCCCAGGCATAGGCGGTCTGTCCGCTCAGCCGGTTGGCCATGCGCAGGACCTCGATGCCGTTGGCGCAGGCAATCATCGAGTAGTTGGGCAGGGTCAGGAACGCCAGGCGGTGCAGGGCGCCGAGGTCCATGCGCGCCTACCGGTCCACGACCAGGTCGCTGGTGGGGCGGGCGCAGCACAGCAGGGCCATGCCGCCGTCGATCTCGCGTTGGCGGATGCCGCCGCCGTGCCGCATCTCGACGGTCCCCGACAGGACGCGGCTTTTGCAGGTGCCGCAAACGCCCTTGCCGCAGGCCGATGGCAGCCGGATGCCGGCGGCACGGGCGGCGGCGAGGATGTTGGCGCCGCCAGGGCAGGCGATGTCGCGGTCCTGGCGGGCGAAGCGGATGGTGAAGGTGGTTTGGGCGGGGTCGTCGTGGA
>CAXTDP010000437.1:2309-5282 GCA_964242295.1 uncultured Acetobacteraceae bacterium
CTTCCTTCTCCCTCTCCCTCCGGGAGAGGGTCGGGGGGAGGGAAGCCAAGCAGAGCCACCCCTGCAGCGGCAGTGCTGCTTCCGTCCTGACCGCCGAGGCTTGTCCTTTTGGCCTTTCCCTCACCCCGGCCCTCTCCCGGAGGGAGAGGGAGAAGGAAGCCGCCTCCATTCATGAAGGAACGGACCTCCCGCTCTGGCATCGGCAGGTTGACGTCCAGCGCCTCGCCAAAGCTGAAGCTCTCCTCCCGGTATCGCCTTCGGTCGAACCCCGCGGCGTCCAGCATCGCCCGCACCCCGGCCATGTATGGCGCGGGACCGCAGCAGAACACCTCCCGCTCCCTCAGGTCCGGCACGAGCAGCCCCAACATCGCCGGGGACAGCCGCCCGCGCAGCCCGTCCCAGCGTGCCCCTGGCGCGTCGGTCTCGACGATGCTGACCGGGCGGAAGCCGGGCCGCCGGGCCATGACGGCCAGCTCCTCGGGAAACAGCAGGTCCGCCGGGCTGCGGGCGCTGTGCAGGAACAGCACGTCGGCATCGCTGCCGAGGTCGTGCAAGGTGCGCGCCATGCTCATCAGGGGGGTGATGCCACTGCCGGCGGACAGGAACAGGTATCGCCCGCCCGCCCCGGGATCGAGCACGAAATCCCCCATCGGCCCCGACGCCTGCACCCGCATGCCGGGCTGCATGGCGCCATGCAGCCATGCCGATCCGCCGCCGCCCGGCGAACGCTTCGCTGTCACCTCGATCCGCCAGGGCCGCGTCGGCGGCGAGGCGATGGTGTAGCACCGCTGCACCCCTGCCCCGTCCAGGTTCCCACCCATCGGCAGGTCGCCAGCCACCGGCAGGTCGCCAGCCACCGGCAGGTCAAACGTCATAAACTGGCCCGGCAGGAAGCGGAACAGCCGCGGCTCCGCTGGCGCGAACATGAACGTGGACACGTCATGCGTTTCGGGGCGCACGCCCACGCACACCAGCGCCTCGTCCCGCTCCGCATCCCAAACCGGCGGCAGCGGCTGCATCACCCGCGCAGCCCGGCGCCCATGCGCTCCACGTACCACTGGCAGAAATCCTCGACCAACCCCTCCGTGAACGGCGAGTAGGGTCCGGGCTCATAGGCCGGGCTGGTGACGCCCGCCTGGGTGATCTCCACCAGCGCCGCGTCCTGGCGGTTGGTCGCCTCCCAAACCGCGACCAGGTTGGCCGGGTCGTAGTCCACGCCCTCCACCGCGTCCTTGTGCACCAGCCAGGTCGTACGCAGCAGCGTGCGGTCGGGACCCAGCGGCAACACGCAGAACGTCACGGCATGGTCGGCCATGACGTGATGCCACGAGTTCGGCTGGGTCCAGAACGTCAGCCCGCCCAGCCGCGCATCCCGCAAGCCCCCCAGCAGCACACGGCACGCCGAGCGGGTGTCACGGGTGTGGCTTTCCCCCGCCTGGTCCAGCGGCAGGCGCTCGGTGCGGTATCCCGTGGGCCGGCCCGTCAGCAGCTCGATCCGCCGCGACGGCAGGCCCGCGGCCTCCCAGCGCCCGTGCAGGTCCTCCACCATCCCGTCATACCGGGCGGCCTGCGCCAGTTCCCCCTCGTCCAGCGACCCCGGCGCGAAGCCGAAGCCGTAGGCGAACAGCGGCACCGTCAACTCGGGATGGTTGGCCGCGCAGTGGTAGCACTCGCGGTTGTTCTCCATCGTGAGCTTCCAGTTGCCGTGCTCCACCAGGTCCACCTGCCGGGCCACCTTGGCGTCGCGCAGGCCGTGCGGGAGCAGGTATGGCTCCATGTCCCGGGTCATCGCCTCGATGTCGTCAGGCGGGTTCGCCGCCAAGCATACGAACAGCAGCCCGCCCACGGACCGCAGCGCCACCGGGCGCAGGCCGCGGCAGGACGGGTCGAAGCCCTCCCCCATGTGGTCGGCAAACAGCAGCGCGCCGTCCAGGCCGTAGGTCCAGGTATGGTAGCGGCAGACCAGGTTGCCGACCCCGCCCTTGCCGTCCGGCACAAGCTGCGCGCCGCGGTGACGGCACACGTTGTGGAAGGCGCGCACCTGGCCGTCGTCGTCGCGCAGGATCAGGATGGGCGCGTCGCCGATGCGGATCGCCATGACGTCGCCGGGTTCGGGCACGTCCGGCTCCTGCCCAATGAAGATCCAGTGGCGGCCGAAGATCAGGTCCATGTCGGCGCGGAACACCGCGGGGTCGGTATAGAACGGCGCATCCAGGCTGTGCCCGGCGCGGCGGCGGAGCAGCAGGCTGGCCAGGGGAGCATGGATCGTGTCGTGCATGATGGGCCTCACGCTGATGCCGCAGCATCGCGCGGCGGCGATACAGGCGCTAACGAAAAACCGTCATGCGCTGCACATTTTCCGCCATTCCCGTGCTGCGTCGCAAAAACAGCTTTCCATGACGCCCAGCCTGGGTGCTAGCCTTCACGGATCGTTGAGGAGGCTAGTCCGCTGACCGCAGCACCGATGATCCAAGCCGAAGGCGTAAGCTGCCTGTTCGGCTCACGTGAACAGGAAGCGCTGGCGATGATGCGCGCCGGCGAAAGCCGCGCCGCCATCCTGGACCGCACCGGCACGGTGATCGCCTTGAACGGAGTTAACCTGCGCGTGGACGAGGGCGAGCTTGTCGTCGTCATGGGCCTGTCCGGCAGCGGCAAGAGCACCCTGCTGCGCTGCCTGAACCGCCTGGTCACGCCGTCGCGCGGCAGCATACGCGTCGCCGGTCAGGAGGTGACGACCATGGGCACCCGGGAGCTGCGCGAGTTCCGGCGTCGCACCTTCGGCATGGTGTTCCAGCACTTCGCCCTGTTCCCGCACCGCACCGTGCTGGAGAACGTGGAGTTCGGGCTGGAAGTGCAGGGCGTCGCCCGCGCCGTCCGGCGCAAGTCGGCGGAAACCGCGCTGGACCTGGTGGGCCTGGCGGGCTGGGAGGACAAGCGGCTGGGCCAGCTTTCCGGCGGCATGAAGCAGCGCGC
>CAXTDP010000438.1:0-5260 GCA_964242295.1 uncultured Acetobacteraceae bacterium
CCCCAGCCGCTGGATCGTGTCCTGCACGATGGTCTCGCGGTCGTAGATCGCCCCCAGCGCCGTGTACAGGACCGCGTTGTGGGTATAATGGGTGTAGATCAGCCCGACATCCCGCTCGTCCCAGATGCGATGGGTGCAGCGGACGATATAGTCCACGATGTCGGTGTAAACCGGATCGAAGCCGCGCATGCCCTGCCGCCGCGGGCGCGTCGTGGGCGCCAGGTCCACGTAGTCGCGTCGCTCCACCTGCAGCACCTGCTCCGGACCCGCCGCCATCAGCGGGTCCCGCCCGGGCACGGCCGCGGGCACATCGTCCGCCATGCGCCTGCTCCCCGCCACTACTGGCAGTTCGTGCGGTAGATGAACTTCTGCACCTCGGGCGTGTCCACGTTCTGCGGCGTCGCCACCACGAAGGGCGTGTTCACCTGCCGCTGCACCGGCTTGCCCTGCAATGCGTCCACCATCATCTCGACGCCGAGCTGGCCCACCCGATACGGATACTGCACGATGTCCGCCGACACCACGCCCTTGCGGAGCGCCTCCACGATGGGGTCGGAGGTGTCGAAGCCGACGATCTTGATCTTGCCCTCCATCTGCGCCTCCCGCACCCCGGTCGCCGCACCCTCCGTGTTGTTGGTGGTGATGGTGAACACCCCGGTCAGGTCCGGATGGGCGGCGACGGTCGAGGTGATGATGGACGCCGCCTTGGCCGTCTGGTTGTTGCTGTACTGGACGCCGATGTAGCTGATCCCCGGGTGCTTGGCGATCTCGTCCTGGAAGCCGAACAGCCGCTGCTGCGCCACGTTGGCGGCCGGCGAGTTCATCAACGCCATCACCTTGCCCTTGTCGCCGATCAGCTCCGCCAGGATGCGCCCCGCCTGGGTGCCGCCCTGGTAGTTGTCGGATTGTATGTTGGACAGCGCAACGCTCATATCCTTCACGTCGCCGTCTATGGAGATGATCTTGATCCCGCGCTCCTTTGCCTCCAGCAGCGTGGCGGTAAGCGCCACCGGGTCGTCGGAGGTGAACATGATCCCGTCGGGCTGCCCGGCGATCACCGCGTTCAGCACGCGCATCTGCAGGGCCGGGGTGTATTGCGCCGGCCCCTGTGCGTCGAAGGTGACGCCCAGGCGCTTCGCCGCCTCCGCCCCGCCGCAGGTCACGGACATGTAGAACGGGTTGCCCGTCACGCCCTGGATGTAGATGATCCTGTATGGCTTGGCCGGCGCCTGGGTGCGCCCGGCGGACGGCAGGGCGGCCAGGGACAGGACAAGTGCGGTGGCGGCGGCAAGACGCTTCATGTGGCTCTCCGGTTCGCCCAGGGGACGATGGCAGGGGACGATGGCAAGGGGACGCCGGCTACAGGCGCTCGCCCCGGCCGCGCTTGATCTGGTCGGCATACACGGCGGCGATCACGACGAAGCCGATCACCACCATCTGCCAGAACGGCTGGATGCCCATGATGATGAAGCCGTTTGCCAGCACCGCCGGGATGAACACGCCGACGACCGTGCCGATGATGGAGCCGCGCCCGCCCGCGAGCGCCGTGCCGCCCAGCACCACGGCCGTGATAGCCTCCAGCGGGTCGTTGGCATGGCCCTCCAGCGTCGTGGTCGAGAACCGGCCCAGCGACAGCATCGCCGCAAACCCCGCCAGCAGCCCGCTCAGCGCATACAGCCGCAGCAGGTGGCCCGACACGTTGATCCCCGCCCGGCGCGACGCCTCCGGGTTGGAGCCGACCAGGTAGGTGTGCCGGCCGAACCGCGTCATGTGCAGCACGATGCCGCCCACCAGCGCCACGAGCGCCGTGATGACCACCAGCCACGGCACTCCGCCGACCGACCCGTGCCCCAGCGCGATCAGCGCGTCCGGCACCGTGCGTATGTCGCTGCCATCTGACAGCAGGTAGGCGCCGCCTAGCGCCGCGCCCATCGAACCCAGGGTCGAGATCAGCGCCGACACCCGCAGCCGGGTGATGCACAGCCCGTTGAACACGCCCCACGCGGTCCCGCACAGCAGCGCCACGACGAAGCCGAGCGCCACCGTCCCCAGGCTGTCCGTGTTGCCCACCTGCAGCATTACCTGCGCCGCCGCCACGCCCGAGAACACCAGCACCGAGCCGATGGACAGGTCGAACCCGCCGGCCACCATGATGTAGGTCGTGCCCACCGCCAGGATCAGCAGCACGGAGGCATCGAGGAAGATGTTGCGTACGTTGAAGCTGCTGGCAAACGTCGCCGGGTGCAGGAAGGAGAAGAAGCCGACCAGCAGCAGCAGCACGACGCCCATGTAGAACGGCGACGACGACACCGCGGTCTTCAGCGTCCGGCCCAGCCCCGGCACGTCCTGCATCGCGTTCCCTGGAGCAAGCTCGACATTCCCGCTCATGCCACGGCCTCCGGCTCCACCAGGCCCGCGGCGGCGTCCAGCGCCCCAGTCATCGCGCCCACCAGGTCCTGCACCGTCAGCCCCTGGTTCGGCATGGAGGCGATGCGCCGGCCCAGCCGCAGCACCTCCACCGTATCCGCCACCTGGATCACGTCGCGCATGTTGTGGCTGATGAGCACGACCGCGACGCCGGTGTCCCTGATGCGGCGCACCAGGTCCAGCGTGCGCGCGGTCTGCACCACGCCCAGCGCCGCCGTCGGCTCGTCCATGAACACCACGCGCTTGGCCCACATCGCCGCCCGGCAGATGGCGACACTCTGCCGCTGCCCGCCCGACAGGCTGGCGATCGGCGCGTCCATGTCCTTCAGCGCCACCTTCAGCCGGGTGAAGGCGACCGCGCTCTCCCGCCGCATGGCCGCATTGTCCAGGAACCCCAGCCGGCCCAGCAGGCCCGGCCGCACCGCCTCGCGCCCCATGAACATGTTGGCCGACGGGCTGAGGTCCGGGCAGACCGACAGGTCCTGATACACCGTCTCGATCCCCAGGGCGTGCGCGTCGGCCGGGGAGCCAAACGTGACCGGCGCCCCGTCCACCAGCAATTGCCCGGACGTGGGCGAATACACGCCGGACAGTATCTTCACCATCGTGCTCTTGCCGGCGCCGTTGTCGCCGATCAGCGCGGTGATCTCGCCGGCACGGGCGTCGAAGTCCACGCCGCGCAGGGCCTCGACGTGGCCGAACCGTTTGGTGATGCCGCGTGCCTGCAGGAGGGGCGCCCCGCGCCCAGTGCTGGTCGTTGCGTCAGGCAGGATCGGCATTCCGGCTCTCCTTTTCCGCCCACTGTTGCAAACAGATTTCCAGTCCGCAAGGGCGATGACGCCAGGAGTTGCTTGAATCCATCCCGATCCGCTGCTTTAATTGCGTCCGCATTCGAATGCGAAGCAGGAGAACACCACCATGACCTCATTGACGCCCGAGGACGCCCGCGCGCGCCTGATCAAGCGCTCCGACATGGTGGCCTGCGCCCTGGCCTTCATTGACTGCAAGATGCCCGGCTCCGAGCGGAAGCTGAACTATTCCCTCGTCGGTCCCGGCGTCACCCAGTCGCGCGACCAGGTGGTGAACCTGACCGAAGCGCATGGCTTCAGCCTGGGTGTCGCCGCCATGCCGCCAGGCACGGTGAACAACCTGCACATCCACTTCACCGCCGAGGTGTTCATGATCCAGCGGGGGACCTGGACCTTCCGCTGGGGCGCGGACGGCAACGACGGCACGGTCACGGGCGGGCCTGGGGACGTCGTCTCCGTCCCGACCTGGATCTTCCGCGGCTTCTCCAACACGGGCGGCGAGGACGGCTGGATCTTCACCGCCCTCGGCGGCGACGACACCGGCGGCATCATCTGGCATCCCTCCATCCTGGAGAACGCCGCCAAGTACGGCATGTTCCTGACCCAGGACAACATGCTGGTGGACACCGCCGCCGGCACCCCGCGGCCGGCGCCGGACGCCATGATGACGCCGCTCAGCCCCGAGCAGATCGCCACCCTGCCCCGCTACACGCCGGAGCAGATGGCCCGGCGCGTGGTCCATGCCGACGACCGCGCCTGGTCCGCCGCCGCGCTGCTGTCGGCATGCCTGCCGGACCACGCCACGGAGCTGGCCCCCGTCATCGGCCACGGCATGACCGAGGACCGGGCCCATGCCGCGCCTATCGGCAACCCGCACGGTTTCTCCATCGAGTGGCTGCGCATCGCCCCGGGCAACAGCACCGGCCGCCACATGCTGGACGAGAAGCAGGTCGTCATCGTCTTCTCCGGCGCGCTGGACGTGGCGCTGAACGGACCCGGCGCCGAAGTGCCCGTCCAAGTCGGCACGGGCGAGTGCTTCTCCGTCCCAGGCGGCACCTGGCGCAGCCTGGCCGCAGCCGGCGACGGTCCGGTGGAGGCCGCGCTCATCACCGCCGGCGACGCCCGCAAGCGGATCGCCTGGGCGCCGGAGGTCGTGCAGGCGGCCCTGCAGTCCGGCACCGTCCTGGACCACGACGGCCACGTCGCGCCACTGGCTCTGATGCCCCCCCCGACCCGCAGCGCCGTCACCGCAAGGATGCTGCAAGCCGCGGAGTGATAGCCTGCTCCCTCTCCCTCCGGGAGAGGGCCGGGGTGAGGGAGGCGGCAAGCACAACCCTACCCCTGCAAAGCTGTCACTAGGTTCTAACTCAGCCAGTCGCAGCCATGTTGGCCTTTCCCCCACCCCAACCCTCTCCCGCACGGAGTAGGGAAAAGGACCCGCCTTTCCATGACCTACGACACCATCGTCATCGGCCTGGGCGCGATGGGCGCCGCCACCCTCCTCCAACTGGCCCGGCGAGGCCAGCGCGTGCTGGGACTGGACCGCTGGGACCCGCCGCACGCCTGGGGCAGCACCCACGGCGATACCCGCATTACCCGTTGCGCCATCGGCGAAGGCGAGCAGTATGTCCCCCTCGCGCTCCGCTCCCACGAGATCTGGCGCGAGATCGAGGCCGAAACCGGTGAAACCCTGCTGAACCAGTGCGGCGCCATGATCCTGGCCCCCGCCGGGAACACCGCCATCGTGCACGGCAAGCCCGGCTTCGTCCAAGCCACCATCGCCGCCGCCAAGCGCTATGCCATCCCGCACGAGGTGCTGGACCCCGGGGAAGCCATGCGCCGCTACCCGCAGTTCCGCCTCTGCGGCGACGAGCTGGTTTACTACGAGCCCGGCGGCGGCTACGTCCGTCCCGAGGCCTGCGTCGGCGCGCAACTGGCGCTGGCACGCCGCCACGGCGCCGAAATCCGCCCCAACACCCCGGTTGCCGCCATCGCCCGCGACGGCGCCGGAGTCCGCGTCACCA